>NZ_JADEXU010000087.1 GCF_015206895.1 Nostoc sp. LEGE 12450
CCCCATTACCCAATCCTTAATCTATCGCCTCATAATCAACTTGTGCGGTACTTTCTTCGTCAAAATCAAAGTTGAATTGTGGTATTAGTGTACCGTTCATTGGTGAGTCTACTTCTGGGGTAAAGAGACTAGCTGAAGCCTCCTCAATCTCATCTGCTTGGCTGTTAGCTCGGTTATAGACATCAGCACCAATTGCAAACAGTGTTTGTTGGAAGTCGTCTAAGCGCTGCTTAAACTCCACGGTGGAGATGCTGGAGTCAATCATTGCAGCTTGGAGTTGTGAAACTTTTTCACTGGCCAAGGTTTTCATCTGATCGCCGATAAAGTTGCTATTATCCTTGATGGTAGATTCGTAACTGAACAACAGATTATCTGCTTGGTTTTTGAGTTCAACCAGTTCTTTACGTCTTCTATCTTCTTCAGAAAATAGTTCGGCCTCTTGGCGCATCCGTTCGACTTCGTTAGTACTCAAGCCACCTGTATTGGTAATCCTGATACTCTGTTCTCTACCTGTGCCTTTGTCTTGGGCAGAAACCTTCAGGATGCCGTTGACATCAATTTCAAAAGATACTTCAATTTGTGGCACACCACGGGGCGATGGGGGAATTCCTGCTAGCAGAAACTTGCCAAGACTCTTGTTATCCCGTGACATTGCCCGTTCACCTTGGAGAATGTGAATTTCTACCGAGGTTTGCCCATCAACTGCTGTGGAAAAAATTTGTGACTTACTAGTAGGAATTGTGGTGTTGCGTTCAATAATTTTGGTAAACACTTCACCCAAGGTTTCAATTCCCAGAGACAGGGGAGTGACATCCAATAATAAGAGATTATCAACTTCGCCACCCAACACACCTGCTTGGATAGCCGCTCCCAATGCTACCGCTTCATCAGGGTTGATAGAGCGATCGGGAGCTTTACCATTGAAAAACTTAATCAGCGCGTTTTGGACTGCGGGAATTCGGGTAGAACCACCTACTAAAATAATCCGATCTATGGCTGATGGTTTGAGATCCGCATCTTTGAGTGCTTGGATCATCGGTTCGATGGTCGCTTCAATTAATTGTCCTGCAAGCTCTTCAAATTTAGAGCGGCTGAGTTCCATTTCCAGATGCTTTGGACCGGTTTCATCAGATGTGATAAAGGGCAGGTTAATGGAGGTATTAAGCATGCTGGAGAGTTCAATTTTCGCCTTTTCTGCTGCTTCCCGTAGGCGTTGCAATGCCATCTTATCTTGGGAAAGATTGATTTTTTCGTCTTGCTGGAAGCGTTCCATCAGCCAAAGCACGATCGCATTATCAAAGTCGTCTCCACCTAAGTGGTTGTTACCACAAGTCGCCTTAACTTCAAAAACGCCATCCCCAAGTTGCAGGATTGATACGTCAAAAGTACCGCCTCCTAAATCGAATACTAAAATTAGCTGCTCTTGGTCTTGCTTTTCCAATCCGAAAGCTAAAGCCGCAGCTGTTGGTTCATTGATGATTCGCAGAACTTCTAATCCGGCAATTGTGCCTGCATCTTTAGTAGCTTGTCTTTGAGCATCTGTAAAATATGCAGGTACGGTGATCACTGCCTGAGTGACTTCTTCACCCAAGAAGTTTTCCGCATCCTGCTTAAGCTTTTGCAGGATCATGGCGGATAGTTCTTGTGGCGTATAGTTTTTTGAGCGGATTTGGACATCAACGGTATCGTCTCGACCTTTGACACAGTTGTAGGGTACACGTTCGCGTTCTATATCAGTCTCTTCCCAACGCCGCCCGATGAATCGTTTAATACTGTAAATTGTGTTTTCGGCATTGGTTACGGCTTGGCGCTTTGCCAATTGACCAACCAAGCGATCGCCACTCTTGCCAAATCCCACAATACTTGGAGTAGTTCGCCCACCTTCAGAATTGGAGATCACCAGTGGTTGACCGCCCTCCAAAACTGCGACGCAACTATTAGTAGTGCCTAAGTCGATTCCAATAACTTTTCCCATATTCGCCAGTATTTTTACTGAGTCTTCCTGCTGTAATATGTCGCGGACTAACTTTTGAACTCCGAACTAAGGCTAGCGGATAACGTCTGTGGAACCCATTTTGCTGGTAGCAAGAGCAAGTGAAACACAGAAAGTTATCCAAAGCCTTGTCCAAGTTTTAGGTACGCGATGCTCGTCCTTGCTAGAACCCAGGCACTTTTGGTCAGCGAGACGAGCGACTACAGCTTAACTGTTGGCTGGACTCGACTGATCTTCCTCCGTAGAAGGTGTATCTTCCTTTGGAGCAGCTACTTTGACCATTGCATGGCGTAGCACACGTTCGCCCAAGTAATATCCGCGCACTAACTCTTCTAACACTGTTCCTTCAGGATGTTCATCCGTAGGTTCCCGCATTACTGCTTCGTGCAGGTTAGGATCAAATTCTTGACCTTCAGGACGCATTGGTGACACACCCAACCGCTTCAGGCTATCTACTAATTGCTTGTAAACGCCTTGGTAGCTTTTGTGCATGGTCATTTCGCCATCAGATTGAGGTTTGAGGTGCGATCGCGCCCGCTCAAAATTATCGACCACTGGCAGCAATTCTAGAATCGTGTTCCGCTTCATCAGCGTCTCTAGCTCTTCTTTTTCTTTGCTAGTACGTTTCCGGTAATTCTCAAAATCAGCAGCAATCCGCATATATTGAGTACTACGTTCTTCTAGTTGCGTTTTGAGAGACTCAATTTGTTGAGTCAGTTCTGCCAAAGCTGCCGTTTCCACTCCAGCGTTCTCGGTTGCTGCAACACCAGTTTCTGGATTGAAAGTAGCTGCATCTCCCGATACATTAGTTTGGGCTGACACTTGCTCTGTCACCTCGCTACCAGATTCATTGAAATTAATTTGGGCTGGGAAGTCACTCTTCATTGCTTGCTTTACCTCTGTTGGTTCACCCAATTGCTGGCTAGTATTGTTTATCTGTTTATTTTCATCCATCATTGTCCACTCATTCCAGATGCTTGTTATTTATGGCAGTGTATCTCCATTGCTTGCAACCGTCGTCATCCACGACTTGCAAATGAGGCTGATTTTTTTGCCGACAAGTTTCTGGAAGTGATGTAACCGTTTTCTTATTGTGACAAATGGTGAACACGTTCGCGTAGGCACTATTAAGGCGGGAACCCGAACGAGTAGTCTACCTCTAGGAGTAAGTAATTTGGAAGAGTGGCAAGAGGTAGTATCTTTAATTTTGTTAGCGCAGCATTAGCGAGTCCGCGTACTCTTACAGAGAAGCAAGCTACGCTTTTAGCGTCTCGTAGAAAGCGTCATTTTTAATTCCGAGCGTACTCCTTTGGCAAAGCAAGCGACTTGACTCAGGACTTTTTTGGGAAATGAGAATTCTATCTCACAGGCTGGGAATACTTTAAGCAGAGGTTCCCCTACTCATTCGCTCATTTATGACTTACTCGTCACCACAACGGCGCAGTACCGCTCTAACTACCAGAACAGAGTTTTCGCCCTTTGGCAACAAGCTAGTGCAATCTGGCTATATCAATACCGAACAGATGAGGCAGGCACTAATTGAAAGCCGCAAATCTGGCCGACCCTTAACGGAAGTACTAGAGTCAATTACTGGGCAACAACTATCACCTGAGTTGCTCAGGCAATACAAAAAACAGCAGCTATTTGAACTGAAAATACTATACGGTGTTGAATTCCTCGATCCGGAAGTCAACTCCATTGGCAACACGATGATGGGGAACCTGATTGAAACCCTCATCCCAGTGGATATCTGCCGTCGCCATCGTTTAGTACCACTATCGAAACACGAAGACCAAACCCCGCCCTCAGTTTTAGTGGCGATGGTCGCTCCAGATAATCTAGAAGCTTCCGATGACCTGAACCGCATCTTGCGTCCCCAAGGGCTGGCATTACAGCGCATGGTGATCACACAGGAAGACTACCAGCAGCTAATCAACCAATATCTGGATGAAATGGCTGTTCGGCAAAAACACCTGGAACAAGAAAAGTTTACAGATATTAATCAGGATTTAGAAAACCTCGGAAATCTTGATCTTGCAGATGCTCCTGAAGAAATGGAGGCTGATCTAGGAGCAGCAATGAAGGGGGCGGAGGATGCCCCAGTCATCAACCTAGTCAACAGAATCCTGGCTAAAGCCTTGCATGAGGGCGTTTCTGACATTCATATCGAACCGCAAGAAGAAAACTTACGCATTCGCTTTCGGAAAGATGGCGTACTGCGTGAAGCTTTCGATCCCCTACCGAAAAAAATCATCCCAGCGGTGACAGCCCGATTTAAAATCATCGCCAATCTAGACATTGCTGAACGCCGTCTACCCCAAGATGGACGTATCCGCCGGATGTTTGAGGGACGTAAGGTGGACTTCCGGGTGAATACCTTGCCCAGCCGCTACGGGGAAAAGGTGGTACTGCGGATTTTGGATAACTCCTCCACCCAACTGGGATTAGATAAGTTAATTACCGATCCAGAGACTTTACATATTGTCCAGGATATGGTTAGCCGTCCCTTTGGGCTAATTTTGGTAACTGGGCCAACTGGTTCTGGGAAAACAACCTCGCTGTATTCTGCACTATCAGAAAAGAACGATCCCGGAATTAATATCAGTACTGTAGAAGACCCAATTGAGTACAGTCTTCCAGGGATTACTCAAGTACAGGTGATTCGGGAAAAAGGGCTAGATTTTGCTACTGCTCTGCGGGCTTTCTTGCGACAAGATCCAGACGTGCTACTGGTGGGTGAAACGCGGGATAAGGAAACGGCAAAAACAGCGATTGAAGCTGCCTTGACCGGTCACTTAGTATTAACTACCTTACATACCAATGATGCCCCAGGTGCGATCGCTCGTTTGGGAGAAATGGGGATTGAGCCTTTCATGGTTTCTAGTTCCCTAATTGGCGTTTTAGCTCAACGTTTGGTGCGACGTGTATGTTCTGAATGTCGTGTCCCCTACACTCCCACAACCGAGGAACTGGCTCGTTATGGTCTATCAGCTTCCTCAGATGTAGAAGTCACTTTCTATAAAGCTAACACCTTGACATTAGATGCGATCGCCGATGCCAAAGCCAAAAATCACCTTTGCCCAAAATGTAATGGTGTCGGCTACAAAGGGCGTTGTGGTGTTTATGAAGTCATGCGAGTCACCGAAAACCTACAAACTCTGATCAACGAAGATGCACCCACGGAACGCATCAAGGAAGTGGCAATAGAAGAGGGCATGAAAACCTTGCTGGCTTACAGTTTGGACTTAGTACGCGAAGGTTCCACCACTCTAGAAGAAGTAGAACGAGTGACCTTTACTGATACTGGTTTGGAAGCAGAGTTAAAAGCCAAACGCAAGACTGGCCTTACCTGCCGCAGTTGTGATGCCACATTGAAACAAGAATGGCTGGATTGTCCTTACTGTATGACATCTCGGTTTTAAGACTAGTCATTAGTCATTGGTGAATGCTTAATAACTTTAAACAAATGACAACGGACAAATAAAAAACATTAAAAGGAAGCAGAACTATGGAAATGATGATTGAAGATTTGATGGAACAGTTGATTGAACTGGGTGGCTCGGATATGCATTTATCCGCAGGTTTGCCTCCCTACTTCCGCATCAGTGGCAAACTCACTCCCATCGGTGAGCATGTATTGACAGCCGATCAATGTCAAAGGCTGATTTTTAGTATGCTCAACAACACCCAGCGTAAAACCTTAGAGCAGAACTGGGAGTTGGATTGTTCTTATGGTGTTAAGGGTTTGGCTCGCTTCCGGGTCAATGTCTATAAAGAACGTGGTTCTTATGCTGCTTGCTTACGGGCATTAAGTTCTAAGATTCCTAACTTTGAAAAATTAGGTTTGCCAGATATCGTGCGGGAAATGACAGATAAGCCCAGAGGGCTAATTCTGGTGACAGGCCCTACAGGTTCGGGTAAGACAACTACCCTAGCGGCAATGATTGACTTGATTAACCGCACCAAGGCAGAGCATATTTTAACGGTGGAAGATCCAATTGAATTTGTCTACGAACCAATTAAAAGCTTGGTTCACCAACGACAACTGGGTGAAGATACTAAGAGCTTTGCTAATGCTTTGAAAGCAGCTTTGCGCGAAGATCCAGATATTGTTCTGGTGGGGGAAATGCGCGATTTGGAAACGATTTCTTTGGCGATTTCAGCAGCAGAAACAGGACACTTAGTATTTGGTACTCTCCACACCAGTTCTGCTGCACAGACTGTTGACCGGATTATTGACGTTTTCCCCCATGAAAGACAAACCCAAGTGCGGGTGCAGTTATCTAACTCATTAGTAGCGGTATTTAGCCAAACCTTGGTATCCAAGAAAAACCCTAAACCCGGTGAATATGGTAGGGTGATGGCTCAAGAAATTCTGATTGTCACTCCTGCTATTTCCAACTTGATTCGAGAAGGCAAAACATCTCAAATTTACTCGGCTATTCAAACTGGCGGCAAATTGGGGATGCAAACTCTGGAGAAGGTTTTAGCCGATTTTTACAAATCAGGAACGATTTCCTTTGAAGCCGCGATGTCTAAAACTTCTAAGCCAGATGAAATCCAACGTCTCATCGGGAATTCTACACCGCAAGCAGCCGCAGGTGCAAAACCCGGTGCAGCGGCCAAAGCGCATTAAAGAAACTAGGGAGATGAAGGAGATAACGGGAAAAGGGGACAAAGAGTAATAGATCCTCACTCCTAACTCCCTACTCCCCATGCCCAATGAATAACAACTATTTTGAATTTATTTATGCCAACCTTCGTTGCCCGTGTTCGTGATTCTCAAGGAAAATCTCGAACAGAAAAAATTGTTGCCGAATCCTTAGTACAAGCTCGTACTAATCTGAGAGATCAAGGTTTTGTAATCCAAGAACTCAAACAATTTCAAGGATTTCAACCAAATTTTGATTTAAAAAAAATCCAGAATTCCTTTGTTAAGGTTTCTGTGAAAGACAAAGCCGTTTTTTCGCGTCAATTTGCCGTTTTGATGAATGCGGGAGTTGCGATCGTTAGAAGTCTAGGGGTACTTTCTGAGCAGTGTAGTAATACTAAACTCAAACAAGCCCTAATTGAGATTAGCAACGATGTGCAAAGCGGAATGAATCTTTCAGAGTCAATGCGGAAGCATCCTGACTGCTTTGATGGATTATATGTGAGTATGATTCAAGCTGGCGAAGTTGGCGGTGTTCTAGACGAAGTATTGAATCGTTTAGCTAAGTTGTTAGAAGATGTTGCCCGCTTACAAAACCAAATTAAATCAGCATTGTCTTATCCAAGTGTTGTAGGTTTTATTGCACTTGCTATCTTTTTGGGTATGACCATTTTTCTGATTCCCGTTTTTGCGAAGATTTTTACAGAAATCGGAACTACATTACCACCTCTAACGCAATTTTTGATGGATGCTAGTCTATTTTTGAGAAGTCCGAAGGTTTTCGTGCTTATCGCTGCTCTTATAGGAGCAAAAATTGGCTTTACACAATACGGTAAAACTCCTGTAGGTCGCTTAACAATTGATCGTCTTTCCCTCAAGATGCCGTTGTTTGGTGACTTAATTCAAAAATCTGCGGTTGCCCGCTTTAGCCGAACTTTTGGTTCTTTGACTCGTTCAGGTGTACCAATTTTAACTTGCTTAGAAATTGTCCGAGATACATCAGGAAACGTAGTTATTGCTAATGCCATAGACGCAGCCCGTATAGAGATTCAACAAGGAGGTATGATTAGCATTGCATTACAAAAAGATAGTGTTTTTCCGGCTATGGCAATTCAGATGATTAGTATCGGAGAAGAAACTGGAGAATTAGATGGAATGTTGATGAAAGTTGCCGATTTCTATGAAGATGAAGTCGAGCAGGCAGTAAAAGCAATGACTAGTATTTTGGAACCAGTTATGATTGTATTTGTAGGGGGTATGGTTGGAACTATTTTGCTAGCAATGTATTTGCCTATGTTTGCGGTATTTGAAAAGTTGGGATAGATGATTAAAAGTTAAGACTTATAAGTTATGAGTTAGGAATTAAAACTTTTTATTTCTCACTTTTAACTCCTAACTGATTAATTTTATTCTTAACTCTAACTCCTAAGTCCTCACTATTTAATAAACTATGACTGTGCAAGAATCTTACTACGAAGCGAGTTTGGCAGAGTACAGCAATCATCTAGCTGCGATCGCCTTACTAAAACAATATCGGCCATACTTAGAGATGATTCCCAGTCTGCGCCGTCCAGATGAAAGTGTCATCACTATCCCCTTGCCAATTGTTCGCCTTCGCA
Source organism: Nostoc sp. LEGE 12450 (assembly GCF_015206895.1). Lineage (GTDB taxonomy): Bacteria > Cyanobacteriota > Cyanobacteriia > Cyanobacteriales > Nostocaceae > Nostoc. The sequence goes on from NZ_JADEXU010000087.1 coordinate 8,264, forward strand.
ATACTACTACAGCCTCGCAAACGATTTGCTTACCTTGTGATGTGGCAATTTTGATGTGCGATCCAGAGTGGAAAATCAAAACTGGAGCAGAAATCCTAGTCTTTATTCATCGTGCTGATGAAGACTTTTCTGATTTGTTAGGACGTTGGCGACAAACTCAAGTTTGGCTAGATAATGATTATGAGTGGTTAATGCCTCTCCGTCACAGTCATATTTTGAGTGAAGGAGCTAATACTATATATCCTCTGTTTGTCGTTTTTAGTGAGACTTTAGAACGCATCCAACGAGGACTTGTAGGGGCGGAACTTCCATTTATTATACAAACACCAGATTTACTGCTTGAGGAGAATTCTACAGGTATTTTTTCTTCAGAACTTCCATCAGCTTAGAAAAGTTAGGAATTAATAGTGAGAAGTTTTGAGTTTAAAATCGCAAGTTCGGAGGCTCTAAATATGCTCCAAATTTGCGATTTTATATTTTTAAATCCTAATTCCTGTACAGACGCGATTAATTGCGTCTGTACTCCTAACTTTTAATTATTACCTAACAAACTGCGGCATAATTTCGGCAGCAGTGAATATTCCATAAATGCCACGTTGGTGCAATTGTCTACCAGCTTTGAGATAGCCAAATGCAGGGCCGCAGACATTAGCTGCCATGCTGGTTTCATCTCCTAGAGTAAAGGTATGGGTGGAAATCTTACCTTCAAAGGTGCGTCCTGTTACCTTAACGTTGGTGCTGAGGGGCTTTTTCGGATTGCGAGTATCGACTACACCACCAACAGTAACGCGATCGCGATCGCAAATTCCCGCTACCTCTAGCATCACATCATCAGCGTGTTCCATATTTTTCAAGGTAAGCACGCCATTAGTTTTATCTAGTAGTGCTTCTACTTCTGCATCAGTCATCGCCCTAGCGGTTTCCACTGTGTAACCAGGGATATGCCCAATATCTTCCCGAACAGTGGCGCGGTAAGCTTCCCAGTTGGCAATTCCCACTCCAAAGGTAATTTCGACTTGATGAATTTCGGCGTAGCTTTGGGCTGCTAATGCGGCGGCGGCGGTTAACAATCCGGGTGTTGCACCACAGCCTGTCATATAGGTAATCCCGGCGGCTTGCAGTTCTTCTTTCATTGCCAGTAATTGTTCTACAGCTGTGGTGCGCTTAATTGCATCCACTAGCACCCCACGCCAACCAGATTTAATAAACTCTTTCGCTACAGAGGGGATAAAATCGTTTGGTAGGTTGGGTAAAGCCAGAAAATACCCATCCACGGGTTGAGCTATTGCAATTACATCCTGAATACTTTGATTTGTTAAGGTACCAACTGGCTCTAAATAACCTACCGAACCTTGGGACTGGTAGGTTGCAATGCATTCTTGAGTATTTAAACCTTCAGCAGCATAAGCGTAACCTTTTTGATCTGCGGCTGCGACTAAAACCATTTCCTGTTTAGCAGCAAGTACTTTGGCGGCGGCTTGTCCGAGTCCACCGAAACCTAATACTCCTATACGTATCGCTGACAAGATATTTGCTGTACTCATAGTCAATTACTTAAGTTGAATCACAAGCCTTCAAACTTTACCATCTCAGCTTGTGGCTGATGGCTGACAGCTTTTAGCTATAAAGGTTAATTATGCTTCATTATCCTGTTTGTTCTCTAAGCAAATCAGTTTTTTCACTAGAAATTCTTGCTAAGTGATTTAGGCTTAAGCAAATTTTCACGCAAAATAGCATCAAAAATATAAAGGATTGCGAACACCCCGGCTACCACAATTAAGAACATGGGTATAAATTATGTTTATTTTCACATATTCGTTACCGAGTAACTCTTAACCATCAGCAGCATAAGCGTAAGTAAGTCGGCGAGAATAACTCAAACTATATAAACTAATGTAAAACATATTGAAATTAGTTCGTTGTGAAGGATTGAACCCTACTTTGAGGGCTAAAGCCCTAACTACAAAACTTGTTAATTTATTAAAAGCGATGGTAGGCGTTCAGAAGTACCGGACATCGCTGTGTCTGTTTGAAACATGATTTTGCGAAATATTCTTCATTGCTTGAAGTAAAATTAAACAGGAAAAGTGTTTAAATAGGATGTGATGTAACTGTTAGTTGAGATATGCGATTCGATGAATTAGAAAAAGAACGTCAACGCAACCGAATTCTTACTCAAGAAAGTTTTCCTGAACGCATATCAGTTATAAAAAATTGTATTGATACACAGCATGAATATATTGAATTATTTTTCGGTTTGCTTCAACATCGTCACCTGACGCAGCACGGTGATGCAGAAAAACCAATATTTTCAGCAGTGATCAAAAATGAAATTGCTCTTTACTCAAGCCTAATACTGACTTTAGACGGTTTAAACGGTTCAGGTTTAGCTATATTACGATCAGTCTATGAAGCTTTAATGATTGCAAAGTTCGCTTCTATACGAAAAAGCGATAATCTTATCTCGAAGTGGATAGCTGGAGAAACAATTTATTTTTCAAATGCAATCTTGAAGAAAATTGTTACACCAGAACTTAAAGAGTTAAAAATTCTTTGGGGAGCATTATGTAACGTATCCCATGCGACTATTTATTCATATCAAATTTTCACCAGATTTGAAGATATAGAACAAGAAATAGCAGGCAATCTTGCTATTTTAATAATGTTATTAGGTTGCAATTTTCACTTAATTAATAAACACTATGTTACTAGAGAAATGGCATATTTAGCCAAAGAATATCACAGTGAGGAGGGTGAGTTTCAACGTCGCCGAGATGCCGCAAAGATTGCTGTCAAAAAAGCTACAATATTTATTTCTGCTCAGGCTCGGGAAGTTATTAGAGATTATTCAAAGGTTTGGCAACTAGCTCCTTCTATAAGTCCATAAATCCAAAGGAGTGTTTTCACTTAATAATTAGAGGTTACTTGCTACCACCTGCTCAAGGGTATAGGGCAGCGAGTGATATTTCAGCATACGCTGTGCTGCATCCAACCTAAGTAAAAGCCCTTGCTTGAAATAAGTCTAACCTAATGGTAATGATAAAGTTTTTCAAGAATTTTTATATTTTTGTAACTCGACTAGCTGGCTATACTACTTCTGATGCTTATTTTTAGGACTTTTGCCGCTTAATTGGCAGGCTCGGTTGTTACCTTGACTAATCGATGAGGTTAAGAGAGACTAACTAAATACTGATGTGACTGCTTATAAATTTAATAAGTTTTGTAAAGATTCTGAGATATATATGTTGAAAGATGGAACATTATTTAACAAATGGCAAGTTTGTATCTAAGTAAAAATGTTCCTACGGCTATATTTATAGCCTTCTGCTAAGGCAGTACAATTTAAGCGTACTTATCCTGGTTGGCCAAGAGCATGGAGACATTAGAGTTCATAATCTATCCAGACGGTCGGGTACAAGAGAAAGTCACTGGTATTGTGGGTGCTTCTTGCGCTGAGGTTACAGCAGCAATAGAGGCACAATTAGGGCAAGTACTTAATCATGAGCCAACCTCAGAATATTTCGCCGCGAAGTTGCAGCAATCTAATGTGGCGAATACGCACACCACTTACAGCGAGTGGTAAGTTTTCACAGTAGTTTAGTGTTATTAATTCACAACCACCATGTCACACTTTAGCCAAATTAAGACTCAAATCCGTAACCTTGATTCTTTGAAAGATGCTTTGACTGAATTGGGCGTAGACTGGAAACCCGGCCCACGCGAAGTCCGTGGCTATCGCGGTCAAACCCATCCTGCGGAAGTTAGTATTGAGCAGGAAAATGGCTATGACATCGGCTTTAGATGGAATGGCAAGGAATATGAATTAGTGGCTGATTTGCAATATTGGCAGCAAGACCTTTCTGTGGATGGATTTTTGCGCCAGGTAACACAGCGCTATGCTTACCAAACAGTTGTGAAAGAAACCGCTCGTGTTGGTTTTCAAGTCTCTGAACAACAAAAAAATGAAGATGGTTCCATTCGCCTGGTAGTACAGCGCTGGAGTGCGTAATGGCTGATTTTCTGCCGTCGCCGGAAGAACAAGAAGATAACCGTTCCGGTTTGGAACCAGAATTAGGGGGTTTTTTACGGGATGCCCCAGAACGTTCTGGTTTAGAACCGGAATTGGGCGGTTTGCTGCGCCAAAATGGTGTTTATGTTGATGAAATCACCTGTATTGGTTGCAAACATTGCGCTCATGTTGCACGTAACACCTTTTATATTGAACCAGATTACGGGCGATCGCGCGTGGTTCGGCAAGATGGAGACGCTGAAGAAATTATCCAAGAAGCAATTGATACTTGCCCGGTTGATTGTATTCACTGGGTTGATTACACTGAATTGAAAAACTTAGAAGCAGAGCGCAAATATCAAGTAATTCCCGTAGTGGGTTATCCGGTAGAACAGGCCGTTGCTGCTAGCGAAAGTCGGCGTAAAAAGCAAAAGTTAAAGACAAAAAAATCTCGTTATTAACAAAAAACATTAAATCAATATAATAAAGGACTGGGTATATCCAGTCCTTTTGCTTTTCGTAATATAGTTAATTTTTGACAGCTTCTCGGTAAAGTCTTTTAATCCAAAATCGTTATGGTTGGCTTCATTTGAAATTTAGAGGATCGTGTTGTGAAAGTAATTTTTCTACTTTCGCCTCGTCTAACCTAGCGGTTAATCTTCTATTTTCATGCAAGTCTCTAGTAGTTTTCGCTAACGTAAAAGTTGAGCCAACAGAAAAAGCCATACCCATACCCATAAAGCCCTTCACCCAACCATTTACAGGTAAGTTTACAATGCCGAAGGTAGTCATAGAAATAGAAATCACAAAAGCTGCCCAAGTTTGAATAACCCAAGCTGGACTGTCTTTTTGAGTACCAATTGTTTGCATATTTCCTAACTTTGATATTTGATATGAGTGATTTATACTAATTCATAATTACAGCTATTTTCAGGTAAATAGACCATGCGCTAGGGTATAGCATTGCTATGCCTCTACGTCAGATGTGCTTCAAATAGATGAAAACTGCTGTAAGAGGCATCAGATTTTATCTGGGTTTCCAGACTTGTATCTGTAGTTTAGTGTTGAAAAAGTGGTGTTAAAAGGATTGTATTCATTGGTAGGTTTACTGTTATCAACAGTAAGACCAGTTTGGTAACTGGGCTCCGAAAGATAAGCTCAAGAGCATTTGAAGTAAATAAAAACTGGCACAAAGTTTGTACCAGTTTTCTAAGTGGCATTAAATAGATTAATTTACTTATTCATCTGGAAAAGTCTGTACCTTGCCATCAGGACTGAGAACAACTCGAATTCTGATATCTTTTCCGCGTGTATTGGCAGAAACAAAAGGTTTACCAACTTCAGGCATCCCAGTGCTATCAACGAATTCTCTTGCAGCCTTATTAAGAGGAAAAATTCGTTCAACTGTGCCGTCAACACTGACGATCAGACTGTACTCTAATGTTTGTCCTAATCCGGCAGGTGGTTGCCAACGCTTAGTTAAGTATGTTCTCGCTTCTGCTACTTGAGGTGTATCAAATAATGTACCAGTAGCCACTTCTCTGGATGTGGGGGTTTTGCGTGCGTCCCCTAATTGATCGATGAATGGATTATTCTCCGCAGTTCTAGACGAAGGAAGTTGTGAAGCGGGTTTTTCTCCAGTAGAAGGTTGCTGTAGGGAATTGATTCTTTCGTCTAGCTGTTGTGAGTTTAGTGCAGAGGTATTGCCACGATTATTATTGGGTATGCTCTCAAGAGACGGAGGGAGAATTGGTGAGATATTAGTTGGTAAGCTGCCTGGGTTAGAAGATAGTCTGGGTGGCAAATTCCGCAACTGGGGGAGAGTTCCAGGTTGGGGATTTGACCCTGTAGGGTTCTGTGCAAGATTTGGTACTATGGCTATTTCCTGTCCTGGGATTTTACTTGATGATGAGTTAGGTAGGGTCGCCGTTCGCGTAGCGTCTCGCAGAGAAGGCATCGCTCGATTACTAGGAAGGGTTGCAGTCTTACTCTGGGTTGTTGTCAGTGCATTATTGGGAAATAGAGGTTGCGGTGCAGAAAAACTAGAACTAGGGGCTGTTAAAGGTGCTTGGGGCAAAGTAGATGTGGAAAGTGGAGGAGTGGAACCTAGCAAATTATCCGATGGAGGGATGATTCCAGGTTCAGGTGTAGGAAAGTTTAGTGAAGTTGAAGGTTCTAAAGCAGTCTTGACTGCTGCTGAATCTGAGGTTTTGGCTGTCTGCTGTTCCTTTCCCCTAATGCTGTTAGCATATTGCCAAGTAATTGGTAAGAAACCTATACCTAACACTAATACTGCGGCAACAGGTGCCCAGGCAGGGAACCTCAGAGTCGAACTCGTGCTATTAAGAGTTGGGAGTGCCATAACATCAGTTGAGTATTCATCTAAAGCACTTGCCAAATCGAATAATTGCAGCAGACTGAGTTTAATTACGGAGCCAGATGAGAAGTTGGCAAGAGAACCGAGAAATAAATTGTGAGTTAAATAGCTGCTTGGTTCTAAGCGGATATTTGCCCCAGGAGACTGGGTGCTAAAGGAATTTAATGTTTTTGTTGAGGACTTTAATTCCGGCTCACCCATTGCTGTGCTTGATTCATGGGTACCGGAGAAACTTACCCAAAAGCTTTCTGGAGACTGTTGAAGGAATTGCTGTACGTAGTTTGTGACTGCATCACATAAAGCTTCAAGTTGCTCGCGATCGCCCCGAATTGGAACTCTGTGTTCTTCTGGGAGTCGGGGATCATCAAAGCGTAGTTCAAAACTTAGGTGTTTAAGCACAGTTTTCCCCATCCAACGGGACAGAGGCGAGCTTTGGGCGAATACTTCTAGCGTGCAAGTAGGTGGTGTGTAGCGACGAATTACAGAATTTGATAGAGGCATGGCAGGAACTGCGAGGAAGACTATTTGGGATTTTGCAAAAAGTTAAGCCAGTTGCTTGCAAAGAAAAGTTGAAACGGTAGATTCCTTCTGAGTGAAGGAAGTTGGTCAGGTTTCTTTCGTTATGTAGTTTTGTACTAGGAGGAAGCATTGCTGATAGTGCATCGCCCAAGAGCTAATGACGATCAAAAGAGTTTCCCGATCTAGCAAACAAATCACAAGCAAATTTTGATTGAGGAATTTCAAATTTCAAATCTAAAATTTTGTCGAACCGTCTATAAGTGCTAGCCAGAGACGGCGATGCCCACCAGGGGCGCTGTAAAAAAGTAAATCTACAAGCAGTTTTAGTGCCAGGTTGGTAAGCAAATCTGTTGAGATTTTCTCATCCTCTTCCATCCGCTCTTGGTAGGTGTTGCAAAAAGCATCAATATAGTCTCCAAGTAAGGCAGCTTGGTGAGGTTCCCGGTTATTTTCTGCCATTTGTTCCAACAGACCGACAGCGCGGCGAATCAATTCCTGGTGCTGTTTGGCTAAGTAGCAGATGATCAAAACAAGCGATCGCGCTTCTTCGACATCTAGCTTTTTTCGCCCTCCTTGACCTTTACGTAGGGGATTTGACTGGCGCAGTCGCCATAAAGCTACGCGGTCTGGCACTCTTGACTCTAAATTCAGATCAGTTGCCGCCGAAAGCATAGCCTCTGAACCAATCCCAGTTAAGGTTTCTAACGCCAACAGCACCAAGTCTAATTGGGTTTTGATATTATCCCATTGGACTGTGTTTGGGGCTGGAAGCTTGATTAAATCCTCCCACTGAGAATTTGGCGTGGCTGAGTTGGTGGCCGAGTGCATAACTTTTAGCATAGGTGATCAAGCTGATAGGGGATGTTGCTGTTACCCATTTTGAAACCAGACTCTCAAGCATCAAACTTGGTTTCCCATAGCTATGAGCCAGAAACTTCAGCTAGATTTTTTCTATGTGGTAAACAGCATGTATCTTTGTCCTACTCTAGATGAAAATTTATTTTCAACAAAGTAGAAAAGTATCAATTCTAATTAAGGTTTACCTGACTTTAACTGCTAATTCCGTACAAGAGTATAAATCAACTATTGTTTTGAATGCTAACTGCTAATTATCGCCAAGTAATTATGTAGAATACCTCCTACATTTATTTGCGGTTTGATATTTTGAAATTTCTTGATGTTTATTACTTGTTCTTAATGTATACATAATTACTATACAAATCTTTTACCTATTTCCTAAAGGCGCTTCTTACTGCTTTCCCTTTCCATCATCCCATCTATGTGTAGCGTTTGATTTCAGGACATCCTGGGCAACATCAGGATGATTCATACTTTTTTGAAACTAATTAGGACTTACGCAAAACTACACGCGGTAAGGGCAATTTATGAATTGCCCTAAGATGAAAATTTTTCTTTTCGGCCATTGTTTGCCTAACTAGAGGCGCAAGGCACTGCGCCCCTACTAACGACAAGGGACTTGCAAAAAATAAATATATCCTAAATTATTTATAGATTTCTAGGGGCGCAAGGCATTGCGCCTCTACGATAGGATCTTTTTTTAACTGGAAGTCCCCCAACTTAAAAATTTGTTGATTTATTTGACAAATGGCACAAACTAGCAGCCTTCACATTGATTGCTACTTTTTGATGTGAGCAATGGTAACACCAGTACCGCCATCTGCTTGTTCTGCTGCTTCATAGTTGTTCACTCTGGGATGCTGCTGCAAAAATGCGTGAACTCCTTGTCGCAGTTTCCCAGTACCGTAACCGTGAATAATCCAGACTGGGCCTGTAGCTTCTGAAATAGCTTTATCTAAAATATATTCGGCATCAGCTACTCGTTTTCCACGCAAATCGATGGTATTTTTGGAAGTCCGAATTTCTGGGACAGCTGGCGGTGGGGGGGTTACTGCTGCTGGGGTTGGTTTGGCTTTAACAACTGGTTCGGGTTTTTGACCATCTAGAGATTCTACGTCTTGCAACTTCACGTTCATCTTCATTAGCCCAAAGCGAACGCTTAACTCGCCATCCTCATCAGGGGCGGTGATCACATCTGCTATCTGTCCCAATTTTGGAATGCGGACGCGATCGCCTACTTTGGGCATAAACCCAGCTTTTGGTTTTGCTGGCGTTGCTGGCTGATATTGCTGGCCAATTTGATTCAAAGCATTAGTTGCTTGCTGGGCTTCTTGCGCTGTGGGCGTACCTTTCTGCAAGCGACGAATCACTTGGGCAATTTCACCTCTTGCTTGGGCGATCGCTTGTTGGACTGCTATTTCCTGGGAAGCCCGCAAACTGCTTTCCCTTTCTTCCAAACTTGCGGCTTTTGCGGATACTTCTTTGTATAAACGTTCCGCTTGCTGCAACAAACTTTGGGCTTCGGCTGCTTTGGTTTCCTGGCGGCGGCGTTGGGCTTCTAAGCCAGCAATCACTTGGTTGACTTCATCTGTGGCCTCTCCCACTTGGATTTTTGCCTCTTTTACCACTTCTGGTTTTAATCCCAGGCGTAAGGCAATGGTTAAGGCATTAGAACGTCCGGGGATGCCCCACAGCAGACGGTAAGTAGGCGAGAGAGTACTTTCGTCAAATTCTACAGAGGCATTTTCAAACCGCTCGTCTTCGTATTTCAGGGCTTTTAGTTCGCCGAAGTGAGTAGTGGCGATCGTTAGCTGTGCATGGTTAGCGAGATATTGCAACAAGGCGATCGCTAAGGCACTACCTTCAACTGGATCGGTTCCTGCACCGACTTCATCGAGTAAAACGAGTGATTGGGGAGTGGGGAGTAGGGAGTGGGGAGTGGGGATTTCTGAATTCTCTTCTTCCCGATTCCCCAATGCTTCTAAAATTCGGCTAATCCGGCGGATGTGACCAGAGAATGTGGATAAACTTTGCTGTAAGGATTGTTCATCGCCAATATCTGCTAACACTTTGTCAAACCAAGGAATTTCCACTGGTTCGCGCGCGGGGACAAATAAACCCACTTTGGCCATCAATGCTGCTAACCCCAGAGTTTTTAAGGTTACAGTTTTACCGCCAGTATTTGGTCCGGTAATGGTTACAACCCGAATTAGCGAATTGATCAGTAAATCCACAGGAACTACTGGTTGCCCTTGTTCATGCTGTTGTTGCCACACTAACAAAGGATGTCGTAAGTTCCGTAAGGTAATGATTTCCTTGTCTTCACGCCGGATAAATCGCGGGGGATTCGCTCCTAGCCAGAAACTATAGCGGGATCTAGCGGTTGCCATATCTAAAGTGGTGGCGATCGCTAACAATCTCTCTAAATCTGGTTTGACTGCGGCGACTTGTTCAGTCAAAATACGGCGAATCGCTTCTTCTTCCGCTTGCTCTCTTCGGATGATTTGCCGCAGTTGGTTGCCTAGAGGCACTACCGAATTCGGTTCTACGTAAAGGGTTGCACCACTCGTTGAGGTGTCGTGAACAATACCGGGAATAGCATCTTTTTGCGGTGCTTTTACGGGGATAACAAAGCGATCGCTGCGTTGCGTAATTAGCTGTTCTTGAACTGCCCCAGATTTTGCTTGTAAGATGTTTTGCAGCTTTTGGGTAATTTGGCTGCGTAATCGCCGCAATTCTGTGCGAATTTCTCCCAGTTTTTGACTCGCGCGGTCAGTTACCTGGGCCCGTTCATCAATACATCGGTGAATTTCTTGTTCTAGTTCTGGATAAGTCCGTAAATCGGCAACTAACTCAGTCAGTATTGGCAAATCTTCCTGATTGTCGATAACACGGCGCAAACTTCTAGCACCCGCGAGGGTAGTAGCGATCGCTAACAGTTCCTCTCCTGCTAAAACTCCACTGCGTTCTGCTCGTTCTAGGGAATCGCCAATATCTTGAATTCCCTCAAATGACAGTCCCGTAGTCAGGCGACTTTCCAGTTGGTAGACTTCTTTGGTTTGCTCTAACAACTGTTCGCTTTGGGTCTGAGAATCGGGTATTTTCAGATGACGCGCAGCTGTCGCCCCCAGCTTAGTTGCCGCGAAGGTGGCAAGGTGCTGGCAGAGGCGATGCCATTCTAATAATTCTAAGGTTTCAGATTGGATCAAGGTTTCAACATCTAATCTGAAATTATCGTAACAATTCTAGCTCCTAGATGGCTAAATCTTAAAGGAGAAAATTTCGCTTTATTCAAATCAGCCAGATAGTGTGTGGTAATCACCAAGTAATAAATAGCACCTCAAGCTATCTTTACTGGGAAATTACCTTAACACAAACTGTCATCGAAAACAATACAGAAACTAATTTAAGTAGCGACTATTTCCTTCACCAAAACGTAAGGCTGAACGATGAGAGTATTAAATCGCTTACTGCGCTCAAGATTCCATTCTCCCACTTGTACTGTTGTGGGTTTGGTAATTAATTGCTCATTAATCCACTGTTCTACTGATGGAATGTTATCACTGGCGATCGCAACTCCAACATCCACCAAGTTTAACTCCGGTGCTACCAAAATTACTGCATCTCGTTGTACATGAGGAATTAGCCACTCCCACTCTGCCTCATCCAAAATTTCTGTTAATTCCGCTTTTAAATCCGACATCATTCTTCAATTTGTCTTGGCTAATAAATTATTTTACATTAATTGCTACTCCCAACTCTTGTACAGACGCGATTAATCGCGTCTCTTTCACCTTTTAGCTAAACTTCTGACTTCATTTCATCAATTTCAAATAAAGATACAATTACTCCTGCAATTGGAATAGATATAAAAACACCTAATAATCCTGCGACTCTAGCACCTACTAGCAAAGCAAAAAATATCACTACAGGATTAAGATTCAGCGCATCTTGCATAATTCGAGGCGAAATCAAATTGTCTTGTATCTGCTGGAGAACAATACAAGCTATCAAGACTTTCAATGCTAACCAAACACCTTGAGACAACACAAACAAAGTCACTGTGCTTACTCCTAATGTCGCTCCAATACCAGGAATAATATCAAGAAATCCGACTATTATTGATAATATCAAAGCAAAAGGTACTTTTAATATTAAGAAAACTAGAAAAGTTGTACTTGTGAGAAATGCACTTAATAATAACTGTCCTCTAAAAAATCCTAGAAAAGACCGTCTGATTATATTTGTAAATCTATTGCGGCGATGTTTGGGGACTATTTTTAAAATCAAATTCCACAATTTGTCTCCATCTAATAGCATGAAGAAAGCCACAACTGCAATCAAGATAAAAGTCACAAAATTCGTCATGAACCCTTGTAAGATAGCCAAACTAGTCACAAGGCTTGATACAGCTTGATTCCGCAATTGTTCTTCAATGAAACTTAAATCTATTTGTAAATTACGACTTCGCAAAAATGCTTCTAATCCTTCTAATAAAGGTACTAAAGAATTTAAAAACACAGTGATACTATCAATTAATTCTTGTCCTTGAGATAAAACCGTTAAGCCCACGGTAATTATCAGACCGCCTATAATCACAATACTGAGTAAGAAAACTAAGCTAACAGCTACACCGTGGGGCAAAAAACGCCGCAGCCCTTGTACAGGATAGCTGAGTAAAAAAGCCAAAATTGCCGCAAATGTAAAAATAACGATGACTGCTTCAAAGTAAGCTAAAAGCTGTACAATTGCCCAGCCAGAAGCAACTAAAAGCAAAAAGCGGACTAATGCCAGATTATTTAATCGCTCCCAAAAATTCTTGGCTTCAAAGCCGCTCATAATGCTGTTTAGGGTGAAATTGCTGGTAGATTTGCCTAGCAGTTGCATTTAAGCACAAAGTCTGATGTCATTGCTAGAGCAGATTGACCTTAAACATACAGAGGTTAAGGGGCGATCGCTACCTCCCTAAAGCATATACAGCAGTTTTCTTTCGTATGAAGTACAAAGCTACTGGTTTGGAGGCAGCTTAAAGTGCATAACCTTTCATCATCACCAAAAGTTGCCAAGAACCTTATTTACTTGCAAACTGCGTTATCTGAGCTTGTCTAGCTTATCGTCCTAAATCATGCATTTTGTTAATTACCGTGGCACACTTTTGTGTCAACGCCTCCAATTCCTCTTTATTAGTAGAAGTGGGAGCATCAATCAAGTTACCAATTCTCACAGTAATGGGAACTGCGTGAGGTCGGGACGAGCTTTTTTGTAAAATCTTCTCAGTACCCCACACACTTACTGGTAATATTGGGGCTTTTGCTTTCGCCGCCAGCAGCAATGCGCCTCTTTTGGGGTCTGTAATTCGACCATCTGGGGTGCGAGTACCTTGCAAAAAAACGCCGACAGCCCAACCTTTATCGAGATATTCTAGGGCGGAACGGATAGCATTGCGATCGGCACTGCCTCGACTCACCGGGTAAGCACCGTACAGTTTAATCGCTTGCGCCAAAACAGGGATTTTAAATAACTCTTCTTTTGCCATGTACGCCACAGGACGACGTACACAATTAGAGACAATCGGCGGGTCAAAGTAACTAGCGTGATTACTTACTACTAATAACGGCCCTGATTGGGGGACATTTTCCGTACCATGAATCTGGCCCCGAAAGTAAGCGTGAAGCATGGGGCTGACGACTGACCATTTAAAGGCGTGGTAAAGTGCCAGACTGATAAACGGTTCGCGGTTTTTGTCCACAGAAGATAATGCAAATCAAACTGAATTTAGCATAAGCGATCGCAACACCCAGATCAAACGCAAAAAAGCTATAGATATGTATTACTTCACCCATCGGGGAACACTAAATCTAGAAATCCTTAGAATTTAATAGTATGTTTCCCACTACAGTCAGTATTCCTGGATACAAGGTTAGCGAACAACTCTACAACGGTTCTCGAACCCTGGTTTATCGCGGTTATCGAGAAATTGACTCATTACCTGTAGTGATTAAATTGCTCAAAAATCCTTATCCGAGTTTGGGCGAACTACTATCGTTTCGTAATCAGTACACCATAGCTAAAAATCTCAACTCACCTCTAATCATCCAAACCTACAGCTTGGAACCGTATCAGAATGGCTATGCGTTGGTAATGGAAGATTTTGGCGGGATTTCTCTTAAAGATTATTTCACTTCTGTACAGAGGCGACATACCGCTTTTCTACAAGAGTTTTTAAGAATTGCGATCGCACTGTGCAATAGCTTAGATGTACTCTACCGGGAACGAATTATTCATAAAGATATTAAACCCGCCAATATTCTAATTAATCCCGAAACCAAACAAGTTAAATTAATTGACTTTAGTATTGCATCTCTACTGCCACGAGAAACTCAAACACTCATCAGTGCGAATGTATTGGAAGGGACACTCAGTTATTTATCGCCAGAACAAACAGGCAGAATGAATCGGGGCATTGATTACCGGACTGACTTTTATTCTCTAGGTGTCACTTTCTACGAATTACTAACCGGTAAATTACCCTTTGAATCAAGTGATCCAATGGAGTTGCTACATTGTCATATTGCAAAAATTCCAGAACAAATCAAAAGTGAAGAAATTCCGCAAGTGATTTCAGATTTTATCATAAAATTGATGATGAAAAATGCTGAAGATCGCTATCAAAGCTCATTAGGGCTAAAATTTGATTTAGAAAATTGTTTAGGTCAACTAAAAGAAACTGGCAAAATTGAGAGTTTTGTAATTGCTCAACGGGATGTGTGCGATCGCTTTCTTATCCCAGACAAACTATATGGAAGAGAGACAGAAATAGCCACCCTAATCCAAGCATTTGAAAGAGTTAGCTTGGGTGCAACTGAAATGATGCTGGTAGCTGGATTTTCTGGAATTGGAAAAACGGCGGTTGTTAACGAAGTTCATAAACCGATTGTGCGCCAACACGGTTATTTTATCAAAGGCAAATTTGACCAATTTCAACGGAATATTCCTTTTAGTGCCTTTGTGCAAGCATTCCGAAATTTAATTGGGCAATTATTAACAGAAAGTAATGCTCAAATTCAGCTATGGAAAAGCAAAATATTAGAAGCTTTAGGTGACAATGGGCAGGTAATTATTGAAGTAATTCCCGAATTAGAAAGAATTATTGGCAAGCAAACACTAGTAATAGAATTATCAGGAACCGCATCCCAAAATAGATTTAATTTATTATTTCAAAAATTCACTCAAGTCTTTACTACTGCTGAACATCCATTAGTGATGTTTTTAGATGATTTGCAATGGGCAGATTCGGCATCGCTAAAGTTAATGGAGCTATTAATGGCTGACACAGGCCATCTTTTATTAATTGGTGCTTATCGTGATAACGAAACGGCACTTGCTTCTCCTGTCGGAGACGCTACGCGAACAAGCCGGGAAACCCATCCAACGCAGTGCCTTGTCAAGCCAGCACACCCGTTAATGTTGACTTTGAATGATATCCAAAAAACAGGAGCCACGATTAATACGATTACTTTAACACCACTGAGCCAAGGGCAGGTAAATCAATTAGTTGCTGACACACTTAAATGTTCAGAAAAATTGGCATGGCCTCTTTCTGGCTTGGTATCTCAGAAAACTCAAGGTAATCCGTTTTTTGCTACACAGTTCCTCAAAGCATTACATCAAGATGGATTAATTGAATTTAACTTGGACTCAGGGTGTTGGCAATGCGATATTACGCAAATAAATGAGCGATCGCTTACAGATGATATAGTTGAATTCATGGCATTGCAATTACAAAAGTTGCCAGAATCAACTCAAAGTGTTTTAAAATTAGCTGCGTGTATCGGGAATCAGTTTGATTTAGAAACATTAGCGATTGTTTGTAAAGAATCAAAAACAGAAACTGCTGCTTGTTTGTGGAGCGCTTTACAGGAGGGTTTGATTTTACCTCAAAGTGAGGTTTATAAGTTTTTTGTTGGATCAGAAAAGCAAGCTTTCACTAAAGAAAATTCGGAAATTATTGTATATAAATTTCTACATGATCGCGTCCAACAAGCAGCTTATTCCTTAATACCAGAAGCTCAAAAACAAAAGACACATTTGATGATTGGTCAATTGTTATTGCAAGGGTTATCCCAGCAAGAGCAACAAGAACGAATTTTTGACCTAGTAAACCAACTGAATCTAGGACTTGGTGCGATCGCTGAAGATTCCTCCCTTTCCAGCATCGCCATCAATAAGCAGAAAAAACAACTGGCTTGCTTAAACCTGCAAGCAGGACAAAAGGCAAAACTTTCGGCAGCTTATCAAGCATCCCAGAGCTATTGTACTACCGGGATTGATTTATTACCTGCAACCGCTTGGCAGACTGACTATGAACTAACGTACAGTTTGCACCGCGATTGCTCAGAAGCAGCTTATCTGTGTGGTAATTTTGACAGAGCCGAAGTTCTTTATAGGGAAGCACTGAGCCATGCTCAAACACCCCTGGACAAAGCGGTAATTTATCGCGTGCAAATGACTCAATATCAGCTTCAGGGACGCAATGCGGAAGCGATCGCCATGCAACGCCAGAGTTTACAACTACTCGACTGGGAACTACCAAAAGAACAAGAGTTGATTCAAAAAAGTCTGGACAAAGAAATTGCTATAGTTAACAGATTTTTAGAGCAACAGACTGTTGAATCCATTCTCAATCTTCCCAAAATGTCAGATGCCAGTATTGCAGAAATGTTGCGAATTTTACAAATTCTCTTCTATGCTGCATGGCTTGATGGTCAACCTACTTTAGGATTACTTGTACTTGCCAAGATGACTACTTTATCTTTGCAGTATGGTAATAGCGATATGTCTCCCTTTAGCTATGTCGGCTATGCCTTAATTGCCAATGCCATCCTCAAGGACTTGGGAACAGGGTATCAGTTTGGAGAAATGGCAGTGCAGCTTTGCGAACAGTTTGATAATGCAGATGTCCGGGGAATGACTAATTTTTTGTTTGCTGCTGATGTCCATAGCTGGAGTCATCCAATTAGAAAAGCAGATAAATATTATGACAACGCTTACAAGTATGGTATGGAAGCAGGAAACTGGCTGACCGTTGGCTTTATGATCATCCTAAGTGGTTCCGATCGCCTCACTTATGGTAAAAATCTAGATGAACTATATGCGATCGCTCAAGGCCATGCAGATTTTCTCCGTCACATCAAAAGTTTAGAAAATTTAGATGCTTTAATAGTCGGAGTTATTCAACCAATTCGCAATCTTCTTGGTTTAACAAAAACCCCCTTTAGCTTTGATGACGATAGCTTCACTGAAGCTGAGTTTTTACAAAAATATGGCAATAGCTTTTATCATCTGTCTTGGTTATATTCTGTCAAAATTCGTCATGCCTATTTATTTGACCACAAAACTGCATACCCGGATTTAATTCCCCAACTGAGCATGATTGAAAACACGATTTCCAGTCATGCTAAAGTACCTTCTAGCGTGTTTTATGTAGCATTAATGCATCTATCTCTAGCTGAAATTGCTAGCGACGAGCAAGAGCGTCAGTTCCATTGGCAAGCGCTGATTCCCTTAGAGGAACGCTTAAATAATTGGGCAACAGCCTGTCCAGAAAATATTCTCCACAAGTGTCTGCTAATAGAAGCAGAAAAAGCACGGCTAAAGGGACAAAAAGCAGAAGCACTCGATTTTTACGAACAAGCCATTGCTCAAGCTAAACATCAAGGTTACGGCTATGAAGAAGCCCTAGCTAATGAACTTGCAGCTAAATTTTACCTCAATTGGGGCAAAGAAAAAGCCGCCGGAGATTATATCTATGAAGCCTACTATTGCTATACCCGTTGGGGCGCAAAAGCCAAAACCTTGGACTTAGAAAAACGCTATCCCAAACTTCTAAAATACATTCTGAAAGAGGAAAAAATCAAGCTCAACCCCTTAGAAACTATTAGCTTTCGTCACGCTTCCTCATTTACTTGCACGAATAGCACTGGTACTACCAATATTTCCCAAGTTCTAGATTTTACCTCTATCCTCAAGGCAGCTCAAGCTATCTTCAGTTCTTTAGAATTAGATCAACTAATTGTCAGCCTCACTCGCATTATCCTAGAAAACTCCGGCGCGAAAAAATGCGTACTGCTACTTCCCCAAGAGGAGGACAATTGGGAAGTAAAAGCAATTACCTTTATTGAGCATGAGGAAATACAAACTATCCTCAATTCACAATTACTAGACAATTGTCAAGATATTCCCATAAAAATTATCAATTATGTCAAAAATACTCAACAAACAATTGTTATAGACAATTGCAAAACAGATATTCCTGGGATAATTGGGAAATATATGTTGGAACATCAACCCCAGAGTGTGTTGTGTGCCCCAATTATTAATCAAGGGCATTTGGTAGGAATTCTCTACCTAGAAAATAGCTTAACTCAAGGGGTTTTTACTAGCGATCGCCTCAGCGTAATTAACCTTCTTTCATCTCAAGCCGCAATATCTCTAGAGAATGCTCGACTATATCAACAAGCTGGGCAAGTATTACAAGACTTACAACAAGCACAATTACAAGTTGTCCAAAGTGAGAAAATGTCTGCATTGGGTAATCTTGTTGCTGGGGTAGCTCATGAGATGAACAATCCTTTGGGCTTTATTTATGCCAGTCTCCAACAAGCTAAACCCACTATTGCAGATATTGTTGAACACTTAAAACTATATCAAGAAAGTCTACCCAATCCCAGCGATAAAATCAAAGACCATGCCGAAGATATTGACTTGGATTATAGTTTATCAGACTTACCCAAGATAATTGATTCTATGACAATGGCGTGCGATCGCCTCCGCAACATCAGCACCAGTCTTCGCACCTTCTCTCGTGCTGACAAAGATTATAAAGTGCCGTTTAATATCCACGAAGGTATAGATAGCACGATTTTAATTCTCAAACATCGTCTGAAAGCCAATGAAGAACGTCCAGAAATTAAAGTGGTAACTGATTATGGAAATTTGTCCCAGGTTGAATGTTTTCCTGGGCAATTAAATCAGGTATTTATGAATATTCTGGCAAATGCTATTGATGCGCTAGATGAATCAAATATTGGACGTAGTTTTACAGAAATCCAGTCCAATCCCAATCAAATTATAATTAAAACCTCCTTAGAAAATGAAGGCGTGAAAATTGCGATCGCAGATAATGGCAATGGGATAAGTGAAGAATTGAAAGAAAAGATTTTTGACCACTTATTTACTACCAAAGGCGTGGGTAAAGGTACGGGGTTAGGATTAGCGATCGCTCGGCAAATCGTCGTAGAAAAACATGGCGGAGTGATTGAGGTAGATTCTAGACCAGGCAAAGGTACTGAATTTGTGATCCAGCTACCGCTGTAGCACATACATCTATCTGCACATCCATACGAACTTTCAGGAAATCTTCAGCCTAAATATTTATCTCTGCTTTATGCTTACTCAATTTAGACAAACCCTTCAGAAACAGTGGTGTGTCCGTTTCGTTAAGAATCGCCCCACCTCACTTACCCACAAAACACTAATTAATATGGCACTGCGAGTAACGGTAGTGGTACTCGTGTCTGCTGGGGTGAGCTATATCCATGTCATATCCCGTTTAGAAGCCCAGACCAAAACCCAGCTAGAAAAGTACATCAGGGGACGAGGAGAGCAAGAAAGCAACATCTTTCAACTCGCACAGGATAACCTCCCTTTCCTGCGAGATCGGCTTTTGCAAGAATTCAAGCAACCCACTAATATTGATTTTCAGGCTGAATTTGAGCGACAGTATTTTTCCTGGAACGATGGTACCCGACGCAATTTTCCCCAAAATCGACCGTTCAAAGACTTTGATTCGACTCGATATGCCGGATTATACATTGGTCGAAATGTGCAAATCACTGAAGAACTAAAACAGCGCCTGCTAAAGGCTAACACCCTGATTAGTGCTTACGGGGCTGCTTGGTCTAATCGGTTTGTTGATACCTATTTCGTTACACCAGAAAATGCAGCAGTTAATTATTGGAGAGGGCTGCCGATTGCATTAGAGGCACCGCCTGATATCTTCAATCCGAAAGAAGAATATTTTTATATTGCTGATCCTCAGCACAACCCATCTCGATTATCTAGGTGGACAGGTGTTTATCTCGATCCAAGTATAAATGTCTGGATGGTTTCGGCAGTTGTACCTGTCTATGAGGGCGATCGCTTCTTGGGTATTGTGGGACATGATGTGGTATTAACCCAACTGATGGAGCATACGATCCAGGATCAATTACCAGGCACTTACAATCTAATTTTTCGCTCAGACGGTCGTTTAATTGCCGATCCCCATCGCACTGCGGAAATTCAGCAAGCTCAAGGTCAGCTAAAAATCGATGCAATCAACGATCCTCATCTCAACCGCATTTTTCAGCTAGTGACAAACGCTCAACCCAAAACCCACGTCCTGGAAAATAGCCAAGACCGTGAATATTTAGCAGTGACTCGCTTACAAGGCCCAGATTGGTATTTTGTCACCGTCTATCCCAAATCACTACTATCGGGGGCAGCATGGAATACGGCTCAATTTATCTTAATGTCCGGTGCAGTAGCGCTCCTGGTTGAAGTGTTGTTGCTCTTGTCGGTGTTGCGCCAACAAATCGCTAAACCCCTCCAGCAATTAACCGCCGCTAGTAACCAACTTGCTAACGGTGATTTTGCGATCGCTCTTGATACCACGCGACAGGATGAACTGGGAGGACTTGCTAGTTCTTTCAACAGTATGGCAAGTCAGTTAAAGACTTCTTTCATCCAACTAGAACAGGTAAACAATGCGTTAGAGCTAAGGGTTGAGGAGCGGACAACAACGTTACAAAAGACACTTGAAGAACTACGTCGGACTCAAGCCCAGATGATCCAGAGTGAAAAAATGTCAGCTTTGGGGCAATTGGTGGCAGGCGTGGCACATGAGATCAATAATCCTGTCAACTTCATTCACGGCAACCTCACCCATATACAAAATTACGCCCAAGATTTGTTGGAATTTATTCAACTGTATCAGTATCACTATCCTAATCCAGTCGCTGAAATTCAAACTGAGGCAAAAGAAGTTGATCTGGAATTTATTCGAGATGATCTACCCAAGATGCTGTCTTCGATGAAAATTGGCACCAATCGCATTCGTGAAATTGTGTTATCGCTCCGCAATTTCTCTCGTTTAGATGAAGCTGAATTTAAAGCGGTTGATATTCATGAGGGCATTGACAGTACGTTATTAATTTTGCAACATCGTCTGAAAGATCAACCGCAGCGTCCAGCAATAGAAGTGGTAAAAAACTATAGTAACTTACCTCCAGCGATCTGCTATCCCGGCCAACTCAATCAGGTATTTATGAATATTTTGTGTAATGCGATTGATGCGTTAGAAGATGCAAATCAGCAGCGCACACCTACAGAGATTACTTCTCATCCCAATACAATTTGGATTCATACTAGCTTGGTATCTGAAAACCAAATCATGATTGCGATCGCAGATAATGGTCTTGGAGTTCCAGACACAATTATAACAAGGTTATTTGACCCCTTTTTCACGACTAAAGATGTGGGTAAAGGATCTGGATTAGGTTTAACTATCAGCTATCAAATTGTTACTGAACTACATCAAGGCAAAATTGATTGTAATTCCACGCTAGGAAAGGGCGCAGAATTTGTCGTCACCCTACCTCTAAAAGCTAAAAAGATTCAACAGGAACAGGTAAATCAGTAGCACTCTGGATATTTTGTAAAATCAAATTAGGGCTATTACGTTTAATCAAGCCAGTTAAGACTTTACCAGGGCCAATTTCTATTACTCGCTGGATACCGTTAGCTGGTAATTGCAGACAAATTTCTCGCCACTGTACAGAACCAGTCATTTGTTTGTTGAGGCGCTGCTTTAAAATCTCGGCATCAATAGACGGAATTGGTTCTACATTAGATAAGACTGGCACAGTAGCTGGCTGAAATTCCACAGATTCTAAAATGTCTTCGAATTCCGCCGCAGCTGGTGCGATTAAATGTGAATGAAATGCTCCAGAAACTTTTAGGGGAATAGCACGCTTGGCTTTAACTTGCGTCATCACTGCTTGTACAGCCTCAGTCGTACCTGAAATTACCACCTGAGCCGAACTATTATCATTTGCGATTACTACATCAGGCGTTTCGGCAATAACTTTTTCTAACTGTTCGCGGTCAAAGTTTATCAAAGCTGCCATCATACCATCAATGGAACTATCCATAAGTTCTGCACGACGCTTTACTAGATATAAACCAGCCGACCACTCAAAGACACCCGCTACATAAAGAGCAGTATATTCCCCCAAACTGTGACCAGCAACTAAATCTGGCTGGTGTCCTTGTTCTCGAAGCAGGTCAGCAAGAATGCTTTCTATCACATAAAGGCTCGGCTGAGTATATAGCGTCTGTGATAACTTCTCTTCTTGAGTTTGACAAATTTCAGTTACAGACCAACCCAAAATATCCTCAGCTTTGGCAAGCTTGTCTTTAGCGGACGATATATCTAATAAATCCATTCCCATTCCCAGCGCTTGGGAACCTTGTCCGGGAAACACCCATGCAGTTTTTGTCATTTGTCAATAGTCAGTGGTCATTGGTCATTTATCATTAGTCATTGGTCATTCACAAAGGACAAATGACTAATGACTAATGACAAAATATTTATCTTCCCCATTGGAAAATTGCCGCGCCCCAAGTAAGACCGGCACCAAAGCCGGATGTCGCAACGATGTCATTGGGTTTAATTTTACCTTGTCGTACTGCTTCATCTAAAGCTAAGGGAATAGAAGCAGCTGAGGTATTGCCGTACTGGGCGAGATTACTTATAACTTTATGTTCTGGGATATTTAGGCGTTGAGCAACGGCATCGATAATGCGCTGATTAGCTTGATGCAACACTAGCCAATCTATTTGGTCAACCTTAAGGTTAGCTTGAAATAAGGCTTTATCTATGATTTCTGGGACTTTTTGCACAGCAAAGCGGTAGACTTCTTTGCCGTTCATAGTAATAGGTTGATAAGTGCCTTTAGTGATGTTTACACCAGGGAGCAATTCTTGGGAAGCGCCTGCATAAGCAAGATTGAGGTGATGGTTTTGAGTGCCATCACTTTTAAGGGCAAATCCTAATAAGCGATCGCTTTTAGAAGCCTGCAATACTACTGCTCCTGCACCATCGCCGAATAATACACAAGTCCGACGATCTTGCCAATCTACCCAGCGAGAGAGGATATCTGCCCCTATCAACAGTACATTTTTATAGACACCTGTTCTAATATATTGGGCTGCTGTAACCAGACCAAACACGAAGCCAGAGCAGGCTGCTGTCAAGTCAAAGGCGACTGCGTTGGTAGCTCCTAATTGAGCCTGTACTTGACAAGCACTACCAAACAAATCATCAGGGGTGGAAGTCGCTAGCAAAATCAAGTCTAGGTCTTCTGGTCTAATTCCTGAAGCTGCGATCGCTCGACTGCTGGCAGCAGCAGCTAGTCCACTTAACGATTCAGATAACACCGCTAATCGTCGTTGGCGAATTCCCGTTCTTGTGGCAATCCACTCGTCTGATGTTTCAACTAGTTCAGTTAATGTCTGGTTGTGTAAGGAAGTTGCTGGTACTGCCGAGCCACTTCCGGTAATTGCTATGCCTAAGTTTTCCACTCCTAATCTCCCAAGCTATCAGCTTTTGTCCTTTGTCATTTGTCCTTTGTCATTTGTCCTGTGTCATTTGTCCTGTGTCAGTTGTGCTTGACAAATGACTAATGACTAATAACTAATGACTAACCGCTTTCGCGCTCTAGGATATATTGGGACTGAATTCGTTGTAGCACCTGGTTGTCAACAGCTTCTTTAGCCATGCGAATAGCATTGAAAATTGAAGGTGCTTGTGAGCTACCGTGACCGATAAAACAAACTCCTGCCACGCCTAACAGCAAAGCACCACCATGTTCTGCATGATCCATGCGTTGCTTAACTCGCTTCAGGTTTGGTTTTAAGAATGCTGAACCGATTTGACCATGCAATCCTTGAGGTAATTCTTCCCGCAGAATTTGCAGAATCACTTCTCCAACTGCTTCGGCAAATTTTAACAGTACATTGCCCACAAAGCCATCGCAGACAATTACATCGAAGTGACCGGAAAGCACATCACGCCCTTCGGCATTGCCAATAAAATTAATTTGAGAATTTTCGCGGAGCAGTTGGTGGGCACGGACGGCTGCATCATTGCCTTTAGAGTCTTCTTCACCGATATTCAACAAGCCCACTTTCGGTTCAGTTGTACCTAAGACATACTGACTGTAAGCCGATCCCATGACAGCAAACTGCTCTAAAAACTTCGGGCGGCAATCTACATTTGCGCCGACATCAAGAACTAAGACTGGCTTACCAGCAACAATTGTCGGAAAAACGGTCCCGATTGCTGGACGATCGATTCCCGGCAATCGCCCTAAGCGAAGCAAAGCCGATGCCATAGCTGCCCCAGAATGACCGGCAGAAAATACGGCATCTGCCTTTTGCTGCTTAACTAAATCCATCGCCACATTGATAGAAGCCTTGCGTTTGCGTCTAACTGCATTTAAAGGCTCCTCATCCATTGCGATCGCTTCCTCAGCAGGAACGATCTCCACCTGCGCTAAATTCGTTTTTGGCGGCAAGGCAGCTTCTATTTGTTGGGGATCACCAACAAGTAATATCTCTACACCCAATTCTTCCTTTGCTCGCAGTGCGCCAGCAACGATTTCACCGGGTGCGTGATCCCCTCCCATTGCGTCAATTGCGATCCGTACGCGAGTCGATCCCATTGCTCAGAGCTTTTAGAAACCTTATAAATTTTACCAGATGGCTTTGCCGAAAAAGCTTAACTTTCTGACTGCCAAATTACTTCTGTTACTATTGCAACAATTTTTGCTGGCAAGCTCAAGATAGCACGAATTGGGTGTTGGGGATTGAAGAGTAGGAAATAGGAGGCAGGGGAGC
>NZ_JADEXU010000088.1 GCF_015206895.1 Nostoc sp. LEGE 12450
CCCCACAGTGCCGGGTTCTAGGCAACAATGGTTTATGCACTGTGCCAACTAAGGATGGGGGAAGCGTGAATTTTCAATCCGTAATAGCTTTGTTGCATCACTTCTGGGGTGAGCGCGGTTGTCTCATTGCCCAGCCCTACGATATTGAGAAGGGGGCTGGTACTAAGAATCCGCAGACATTTTTAAGAGCATTGGGGCCGGAACCGTGGGCTGTTGCCTATGTTGAACCATGTCGTCGCCCAACGGATGGACGGTACGGTGAAAACCCTAACCGTTTCCAACACTATTATCAGTACCAAGTTCTGATTAAGCCGTCGCCGGATAATATCCAGGAGATTTATCTTGATTCATTAAGGGTTTTAGGTATTCGTCCTGAAGACCACGATATTCGGTTTGTAGAGGATAATTGGGAAGATGCAACGGTGGGAGCTTGGGGTACTGGATGGGAAGTATGGTTAGATGGGATGGAAATTACTCAATTTACCTACTTCCAACAGTGTGGGGGAATAGATTGCCGTCCTGTGTCAATTGAGATTACTTATGGTTTAGAGCGGCTGACAATGTATCTTCAGCAAGTTGAAGCAATTACTAAGATTCATTGGACGGACAATATTACTTATGGTGATGTTTTTCTGCAAAATGAGATTGAGCAGAGTACATACAATTTTGAAGCGTCTAATCCTGAATTGCTGCTGACACTGTTTAGTTTGTATGAGCAGGAAGCTACTCAGTTAACGGAGAAGGGTTTGGTGTTACCCAGTTTGGATTATGTAATGAAGTGTTCGCATACGTTTAATCTGCTGGATGCTAGAGGTGTAATTTCGGTGACGGAGAGAACTCGCTATATTGCCAGGATTCGGCATTTGGCTAGGAAGGTTGCTCATTTATATGTAGAGCAAAGGGAGAAATTGGGTTTTCCGTTGCTCAAAGATTTAAAACCAGCCATACCTGTTGGGCAAGTCGAAGTCGCGGCTACACAGACAAAATCTGCCTCCGCAGGTTAGCAAACCTTTGATTTTGCATTCTGATAAGCTAGGCATATCTTTAATCATGTAGCTATTGCTAAAGGTTCAGAAATACCATTAAATCTTGAGTCTGGAAGATTAAGGCTACAAGATAAGGCCCGCACAGGCGGGCTTTGTTTGTATAAACTTGATGGACTATACTTCACCACAGGCATCAAAATCTTTCAAAGATGTCTATATAAAGAAATGAAAAGCTTACGCAGAGGTACTCCAGCCGCAGATAATAAGAGTTTGGAATATTTTATTTTTGAATTTCATAGCCAAATTCAGCAACGCCAATTTTTCTCTATTGCTACTCTAGCTATTTTTAAGCCAGCTGCGAATTCTGGGTGTCAGGTGCTTTTACAAAAAATCTTATGATTCAAACCAGTGGTGTAATTATTTGTCTTGGCTATATTTTCGGGTTGCTGTTTACAGCAATTCCTTGGGGTGGTGTGTGGATTTTGGTTCTGGGGATAGTGGGAGCAATTCTTTTTAGAAGACGCACCAGCTTACAACAACTTGCCCAAAAAGCAGAAAAGGCTGGAAGCAAAAATAAGGCAGTGCCTAATACCTGGCAAACTAATCCCCATCCTCGAATATGGCTAGCTGCTGGCTTAGTAGGATTATTGGCAACTCTATATTTTCAATGGCGAGTGCCGCAACCAGGTGCAAAAGATATTAGTCAGTTTGTTCCACCTGGAAATAGCAGTAATCAAGAACAACTTGTGATTGTTCGTGGAGAAGTGGCGAGTAATCCTCGCTTAACTCGCAGTCAGCGAGGACAATTTTGGCTGGAAGCAACTCAGATAGATGAGGTCAAAAATGAAAAAGGTTCAGCAGGTGTCCCAAAAGGAGTAACGGGCAAATTGTATGTGACAGTGCCTATACTTCAGGCGACTGGGTTATACCCTAGTCAACAAATTGCTGTGACTGGAATTTTGTACAAACCAAAGGCGGCTTCCAATCCTGGTAGTTTCGATTTTCAGAAGTTTCTTAAGCAGGAAGGAACATTTGCTGGTTTGATTGGGCGACAAATAAATGTTTTGGATCAGGAACGTAAATGGGGATGGTGGCAAATTCGGGAGCGAATTGTGCGATCGCAAGTTCGTTGGTTGGGTATCCCTGAAGGGCCGCTTGTCAGTGCAATGGTTTTAGGTAGCAAAGCTGTTGATTTACCTTACGATATCCGCGACTTGTTTGTACAAGCAGGATTAGCTCATGCTTTAGCAGCTTCTGGGTTCCAAACTTCTTTGATCTTGAGTGTAATCTTACAGTTAACCAGACGGGCAAAAAAAGCAACGCAATTTACCCTTGGCTTTTTAGCTTTAATCATTTTTCTAAGTTTAACAGGTTTTCAACCTGCGGTTCTCAGAGCCGTAATTATGGGTTTTGCGGCATTAGTGGGTTTGCTATTAAAAAGGAAGGTAAAACAGTTCGGATCATTGCTATTAGCAGCAACTCTGTTATTAGTGTTTAATCCTCTATGGATTTGGGATTTAGGTTTTCAATTGAGTTTTTTAGCAACGCTGGGCTTAATCGTAACAGTACCAGCATTGGTCAACCGCCTAGCATGGCTACCACCTGCGATCGCTTCTTTAATTGCCGTTCCCCTTGCTGCGACTCTTTGGACTTTACCTATACAACTTTCTGTATTTGGGGTTGTACCATCTTATAGTTTGTTGCTGAATATGGTTAGTACTCCATTAATTTCGATTATTAGTATAGGTGGAATCATTAGTGCTTTAGTAGGTTTAATTTGGACTCAGGCAGGAAGCTTCATCGCCTCGGTGTTACATTACCCGACAGACTGGCTAATTAAATTAGTGGAGTTTTTTAGCAAGTTGCCAGGAAATTCTGTTGCTGTAGGTAGTATATCCACTTGGCAGCTTTTGACGATTTATTTATTGATTATACTGGTTTGGCTAGTTCCTTGGTGGCAGCGACGGTGGTGGGTTGCTAATGTGATTGCCATTGGTTTAGTATTTATCCCCCTTTGGCATTCTACAAATACATTGTTTAGGATAACGGTATTAGAATCTGGTACGGAACCAATTGTAGTTGTTCAAGATAAAGGAACTGTAACTGTAATTAATAGTGGTGATGAAGGAACTGGACGTTTCACAATCCTACCGTTTTTACAACAGCAAGGTATAAATCAAATCAATTGGGCGATCGCAACTGATTTTCAAGGCAATGAAAGTAATGCTTGGTTGGAATTATTGCAACGTTTACCAATCAAAAATTTTTATGAGTATTCCCCCAATCCAGAAAATTCTATTGCAACTCAGGCAATTCAACAAGAATTACAAAAGCATCAGGGATTTTATCAACCAATGACAGTTGGTCAAGCTGTCAAAACGGGTTCAATAGTGGCGCAGTTAATCAACGCTCAATTACCCATCTTACAATTGCAAATTTTAGATCAGAATTGGTTATTAGTCGGTAATGTCAAGTCTAAAGAGGTACAGCAATTAGTAAAAAATGGGAGCTTGCCTCGTCCACAAGTCCTGTGGTGTTCCCCTCAATCATTAAAAGATTTAGTTATTGCTCTGCAACCACAAGTGGCAATCGCTTCTTCTGTTAACTTTGATCCAAAGGTTTTATCGGAACTTAATCAAAGTCAAACTAAACTATTTTTCACGGGACGTGATGGGGCTATTCAATGGACACCCGATGGTCAGTTTGAGGCGTTTATTGAAGCAGCAGAAAACAAATCTTCTATTTTATGAAAACTCACAATTCAGGAATTTTAAAAGCACGAAAAGTAAACTGGCACAATAAAATCAAACTATGTAATATTAATGAACTAGGCTAAAACCCTTATAGCTATTGACTGTAGCAATATTGTCTATTGTTTTATCCCAATGACAATTATTTACGCCTACTTACTTATTTCTTCTTAGGCAAGACTAGCTAAAGATGATTTATATAGATTACAGCCTAGTTAGTACTTAATGAAGTTTCACATTCGTCTACATTATGCCAGTCTGGTCTTTGACTGACACCCAATACTTATTGGATTTGGGGTAAAAGGGGGAAAGAAAAAATCTTTAACCTTTTTCCTGAACCCACTTCTGATTGAAAAATGCAAAACCATAAGCAGTATTAGACTAGCGCTAACTACTTTAAATTAGAACACAGCATTTTTTAATAAAGTTATGGACTAGACTTGATTATTTACAGAACCAAATCATCTTAATTATTTAAAATCTGACAGTAGTGAAAATACTTATTTTATTTTTACTTATTTAAATATTTCTTTTACATTGTGCTTATAATTCTGGCTCTAAAAATAGTTAAACTTCATATTTGAGAATAAACCATACTTGTTTACTATTGCTTAGAAAAACATCTATTCTACTTCACGATCACTTGAACTAGATGTCATTACTTATACCATTGTAGTAGCATCTTAAATGATTGATATTAGAGAAGTAGTTTAAAAATATAGCTTGTCTGTCCCCTATATGAATAAAAAATGGGCTGCTAAACGACTTACCATCAATCTCACATCAAGCGAGGCACAGAAGCTTGAACAATACTGTTCAATAACAGGGAGACCAGCAACTGATGTGATTCGGGAGTTAATTCGCTCTCTTGCTACTCAGGAGGAAAAAGGCTTGCAAACTTAGTAAATCATATTGAACAAAAACAAAATTATGATAACCACATCTAATTAGGGAGTGAAATAAGTGTTTCAGGGTATTAGTTATTTCCCTGAAAACACACGCTATAGGTAGCAACTGAACACTTAGCTATGCCCAATATGGATGGTTTTGAGGTAACAGTTCACCTATAAGTGAATCCGTAAATCGGTTTTGCTCTCAGTATCAGTGCCAGCATTTTTTAGGAAAATCACTAGGGGAGTTTAGAGGCAGGGGCAACAGTATTCCTGCCCAAGCTTCTCTAAGTGAGCGTAAATAATTGTCGTTGGGATAATAAAATTGTTCTCGCGTTTAAATTGGCTTCTTTTCAGACTTTTTTAAATTTTGAATTTTGAAGCTTTCAATTTTAAAAAAGTTTGAGTAAGATGTTCGACGATGGCTCAGTAGAGCTGCACTTATTCCATTCGCGTAGCATTCCGTAAGAAATTCCAAAATTTAAAATTCCCCTTTTCAAGACAGACACTTAAAAAGTCTGGTTGACTACTAAGGGAATATCAAAAATAAATTCTTTAGCCAGGTATATTAAGGTTAGCGTAGCGATCGCTAGCCCGGAAGTAACGATAACAAGTTTTTGTCAATTGGGGGACACACCTTTATTTACATTGCCCATCCCATAATCAGTAATGGCTTTACCAAAACTTACTCTTTCGATTCACATCCAGGAATAGAGCGATCGCTCCTTCAACAGCTAAAAATTTGATCAGAGGGTGCGTTATTGTCGCTTATCGTAGGTATCGCTTGTTTTCAATTGCGACGGAAATTTCTCTTACGTTGTTTGTGTCTTGCAACTTCTTTGCGCTTGTGTTTTTCCAAAGGGGTTTCAAAGTGACGATTCTTTCTCATGTCTGGGAAAATACCTGCTTTGGAAACTTCTCTCTTAAATCGACGCAAGGCCGATTCAATTCCTTCATTTTCGCCCACAAATACTTGGGTCATTTTCATCTCCTACTTAATTGGTACTGGGCAATTTCAAAGCATCCAGTAGATCGGAGCGCAAAAAGGGCAGATAATGATTCTGCCCTTAAGACGTTAAAACTTAATTTTTGATTTTAAAGCTTAGTAGCGTCCTCGGTTGTATCCACCACCGCCGCCGCCGCGACGATCGCCACCGCCACCACCAAAGGAACCACTTCTGTCTTCCTTGGGTTTAGCTTTGTTGACTTTTAGGTCGCGTCCCATCCATTCAGCACCATCAAGAGCTTCAATGGCAGCTGTTTCTTCAGCTTCTGTGCCCATCTCTACGAAAGCAAAGCCACGTGGACGGCCTGTTTCACGGTCAGTAGGCAACTGAACGCGTTTTACAGAACCATGTTCAGCAAATACAGAGGTAAGGTCTTCTTGTGTGACCTCGTAGGATAGATTACCTACATAAATTGACATGCGTTATCTCCAAAATCATAGGTGTGTAGAGATTTAGATTTCGGAGACAAGCTTGTTAAGACCAAAAGGGAAAAGCCTGTCAATACTAAAAACAAACGCTGTAACCGAATTTTATTCTCACCTAACTACCTTAGCACATCCTTGAGTTGTTACCCATCCTAAAAAGGAAGTACTAAGAGTCAGCGATCGCAGTTCACCCTCTCAAACATCCTCTAGGTAATGATTTTATAGGCAACTTTAACATTGAGTAGCAAAAATTGCCCAAATAATTGCAAAATAAATGCAGCTCGTCATTGTGACTACCTGGAAATGCCGACTACACTTGCTGACGCACAAAATTTACTTTCTGATCTGATCGCCCGCTATTGCGAGCGTGTAGATTATCTGATGATTCGCCTTGAAGAAGCAGAAGGGACTGATATCTTGTTGCGTGGCGACAAGGTAGAAACCCTCAGTGAAGGCATCTCCATTGGTGGACATATTCGCGCTTGTTATAAAGGTGGGTGGGGGTTAAGCTGCTTCAACCAACTAGGGACAATTCAGGATCGGATAGAAGAAGCGATCGCTGCGGCGCGAATGGTTGGTGATGAAGAAACTTTACTTGCACCCATTGACCCGGTGCAAGCAGTATGCGTTCTACCCCTAAAAGGCACTGATCCCCGAAAAATTCCACTTTCCAAGAAAAAACAATTGTGCGATCGCTATACTGAATTGCTCAAAAGTATTGATGACCGGATTACCACTACCTCGGTGCGTTATGGTGACAGCGCTCAAAGAGTGATCATTGCTACCTCAGAAGGAACTTTGATCGAGCAATCTTGGGTGGATATGGAAATGCGCTTTGCCGCCACTGCCAGAAATGGCGAAACCGTACAAACTGGACGAGAAACTACTGGTTCTCGCAAAGCTTACGAAGATTTAACTGATTTGGATGAACAGGTAAAAGGTGCGGCTCAAAGAGCGATCGCAGCTTTATCTTTACCACCTGTCAAAGGCAATACTTATACCGTAGTCATCGACCCAATTCTCACGGGTTTGTTTGTCCATGAAGCTTTCGGACATCTTTCTGAGGCTGATATGGCTTACGAAAATCCTGATTTGTTAGAAGTTATGACCATTGGACGGCGGTTTGGTCCAGAAGAACTCCAAATTTTTGATGGTGCTGCCCCAGAGGGACATCGCGGCAGCTATTTTTACGACGATGAAGGCACGCCTGCTACAACTACTCAACTAATTAAAGATGGAGTTTTAGTTGGACGTTTACATTCTCGTGAAACTGCTGGCAAATTGGAGGAAGCGCCTACTGGTAATGCCAGATGCCTGAATTATCACTTCACTCCCATTGTGCGGATGACAAATACCTGGATTGAACGGGGTAAAACACCAGTCAAAGACTTATTCACTGATATCAAAGAAGGAGTTTATGCCCGTAATTGGTTGGGTGGAATGACGAATGGTGAAATGTTTACCTTTAGCGCCGGGGAAGCTTGGATGATTAGGAACGGCAAAATTGCTGAACCTGTACGGGATGTAACGCTTTCAGGAAATGTATTCCAAACTTTAGCGGATATTGAGGCAATTGGTGATGATTTTTACTGGGATGAATCCGGCGGTTGTGGCAAGGGAGGACAAAATGGTTTGTCAGTGGGTTGTGGTGGTCCTAGCCTCCGAATTCAAGATGTAGTGGTTGGTGGTGAAATGTGATCTACCTGCCGCTATAACTGCTACTCCGAGTAAACTCAATACGGTTCGGTTAAGGCAAGAGACGCGATAAATCGCCGTCTCTACAAAGCATTAGGCGTAGGTTGGGTTACGCTCCGCTTCACCCAACCTACAATTTTTTTGCAACATTTGCTTAAATTTTTTCATCTCTCAACATCCCTCCCAAGTATGAAAATAACTCATAACTCTAGGTAGTAGCGCCAGTAATATAGGATGACTAATATATATAAAGGTGATTTCATATTCACTCTAGTTTTATCTCCCACACCCATTCTCCGTTGCGCGTACTGGAGACATACTGCTTTATCTGAGCCATTTTTATAGCCTCAATTAAGCGTTAAGCGTTCCTTAGCACAGCGACAGATATGAAAGCAGATCAATTCCTGAAAAACTATGCCGCAGGTGTCAGAGACTTTACCGGTGTCAACTTAAGCGAGGCAAACTTAAGGGAAGCCAATCTCAGTGATGTAATTTTAGATAGAGCTATTTTAGATGGAGCTAATCTGAGTCATGCTAATCTAGCCCAGTCCAGTTTGATTGAAGCAGACTTAAATGGAGCCGATTTGACTAATGCTAACCTCAGTGGTAGCAACTTAAGCGGAGCTATTTTGGATGGAGCTATCTTGGATGGAGCAGCAATGGAAGGAGCTAATTTGAGTCAAGCTGATTTGACGGTTGCTAAGTTGATTGAAACTAACTTGAGTGAGGCGGATTTGCAGGAAGCGAGCTTGATAGCGGCGAATCTAGATGGAGCCGATTTGAGTGGTGCAGACTTAACTGTAGCCGACTTATCCCAGGCAAATCTCACCCAAGCAGATTTGAACCAGACAAATTTGAGCGGAGCAAATTTGCATGGAGCCAATGTAGAAGGAACGATTCTAGATGAGAATGCTGAAATCTAATTTCTTTAACATGGCTTATGATGTGAAAAATAACTAGTAAACTAAACAATGGGCTTAAGCCCATTGTCTAAAAGCGATCAAATGTCCGCTACAGTTTATTTAGTTAGTTTATTGCTATTGTCTTGACTGGTTTAGCATCACTGACTTTTGATGAAAAATTATTCAGCCACAATTAACAAGTTTGTATGTGCATAGGCATCGCACATTTATGATAAATTAAATCCAGCTTCGGGCTGGATAATAGCTAGAGACAGTTTTGAGATTGAATGTTTTCTTGATTTTTAACTTACCAAATCAACTAAGGCGTTCGATTGGAAGCGGACTATAGATGAAACAGAGCAACCGCGATAATTCTCAGAAGTGAATACTGATAGTGTGATATTAGCTTGACCAGGATCTAATATGCGTTTTACCTTGCAGGTTTGCATTTTGTTGTTGCAGTAAGCAATAATGCGATCGCCAGCCTTGACATCCAACGCTTGAATTTTCACTTAATATCAACCTCGCCCAAGATTTTGTTTAGCTAAAATAAAACATATTGTTATATTTTACTTGCTCAACAATTTAAATATTTATTTAACTATAACACAAAAACTAAGGGTTTTAAATGCTATCAATTTAATCTTGATAATGTCAAGTTGATTTATCCTCAAAACTCTATTAAATGCTGGATTTTCAAAAAATAAGGATAAATACCGACCTTCTTGCGGCATCTGGTACAGCAGGGCAAAAACAGGACTTACGCATTGAAAACCTGAAACCTTGTTCGCGTATGCGCTTCGCGCCTTTCCTTAAGAAAGCTTGATTTTTTATGATTTTGTTCTCATATTCTGTATGGGAACGAGCAAAACTCAATTAGTAAGACTTGGGTTGAAAATTCAGATGGTGGTAAATCTCCACTTTGCTCTAAATTTTTGCGAGTCAGATTTTTTCTTTCGATGTTTTTGTTACAATTATTGAAATTTTTACCTAAAAATACCACTATGGCTTTATATGCTGAATTACATAGACATCTAGGCGGTTCCGTCGTACCGCGAGTTCTATGGCGATATTTCGAGCGACATTCTTCGGAGTTGATTTCCCGCTTTGCTGACTATTCACAATTTGAAGATTTTTACACCCGTCCACGCAACACCCTGGATGAGTATCTAGAATTACACACCTTGGTAGAAAGTGTGCAAACTGTGGAGACTTTGCCTTACTTTATCTATCGCTTGGTGCGGGGTGCTTACATTTTTGAAAATTTGGCATATCTAGAACTGCGTTACACTCCCTATTTGCGGACACCTGAACATCTGAATCAATCACAGAGAATTGACAAGATGGCAGAAATTGTGAAAGTAGTAGGACTTGCAAGCCACCAGCCAGAATATCCGATTGTTACTAGCCAAATTCTCTGTATGCATACGCGCCTACCTTATGAGGTGAACAAGGCGATTGTTGATTTGGCGGCGCAAAATAAGCAGTATGTCTGTGCAGTAGATGTAGCAGGGGGTGATAGCTATTATGCCGATAGCTTAGAAGAATGGATTAGCTTATATGATTATGCGCGATCGCTAGGCGTTAACACCACGGGACATCTATATGAAACCACTGCCGGTTGTTACCCCGAACTATTACCCTACCTGATGCGAATCGGTCACGGTATTCAAATACCCCTACTGTATCCAGAGTTACTTAATGATGTAGCTAGACGCGGACAGTGTTTAGAGGTTTGCCCGACAACTTACTTAAAAACTGGTACTTTGCAAGATATACGTCAACTCAAATTAGTTTTTGACCGTTGTTTTGATGCTGGGGTCGATATTGCTATCTGTACTGATAATGCTGGGTTGCACAATGTGCGTCTACCGTTTGAGTATGAAAATCTCTTAACTTACGACATTATCAGTTTTAAACAACTACAAGCTTGTCAGGATGCCGCTTTCCGTCATGCTTTCGCTTGGCCTTACAGTGAACGTCCTGCATCTTTGTTGAACGATTTGCTCAAACCTGAACCACCTAAAGTTTTGGCAACAAGAGATAGTAATTAACGACCACCTAAAGATAAGCAAAAAGTAAGGTGATTTAATGTTAATTAATGTTGCAATCACTGGTTTTTATTATGATGCTGTAGAGAAAGCTGTAATGCACAATAGATATCTTGCAAAAATAATGTTTTAGAAATTAAACCACAGATGTTCACAGATAATTCATCGGTGTTTATTTGTGGTTAATTTTTCGCTAATTCTGATTTTTGCTAGAAGTCTAATGTGCAGTACAAAAAACCAGCAATGATGAAATAAATAGAGTTAGATTAGTATGCCTCGGTTAACTTTAAGCGCCAACACCTTCTGTAGCACCACCGACTGAAATCCAAGCTGCAAGGCCACCTTTGATTTCCGCTACTTCAACAAATCCTGCCCCTCTCAGAATTTGTGCAGCCTGGGTTGTATGCTCATCAGTATCGCCATAGATATAAATATGGCGTTCTTTATGTAGAGAAGATTTGGCTTTAGATGCCAAATCGTCTAATGGAATGGGTATTGCTCCACTGATCCGACCGTGATTGAAGGTGTGGCGATCGCGCACATCAACAATTGTAAAACCTGGTTGACCCCATTGCAAACGGGTCTTTAAATCATGGACATCAGCAACTAAATTATTACTCATAAGCTTTTCCTGCTTATAACCTCACAAGCAATTTATCAAAAATCGCCTTTTAATTGAGTTTTCAGTGTAATAAGTTAATAATTTGCAACTAGTTAGCTGAAAATAATCTCTCATCTCTCCCTACTTCCCTTACCCCCAGAAGCTATAAACTATAATTTATGGCATCTATTATTCAAGCTCTACCAACAGAAGTCGTATATCTCATTACAGCTGGTGAGGTAATCGACTCTTTAGCCTCTGTGGTGCGGGAATTGGTAGAAAATTCCTTAGACGCAGGTGCAACGCGAATTGTGGTTTCTTTATGGCCGCAGCAATGGCGAATTCGTGTGGCAGATAATGGTTGTGGAATGAACCTAGATGATTTGCAACAAGCAGCCACAGCCCACAGCACCAGTAAAATTCGCTCTAGTGCCGATTTATGGAAAATTAACAGTTTAGGGTTTCGTGGTGAGGCGTTACACAGCTTAACAACTCTGGCAGATTTGGAAGTTTTGAGTCGTCCTGTGGATGGAAAATTAGGATGGCGGATTAGCTATGGCAATGGTGGGAAAGTTGTGCAAGTTGAAGTAACTGCGATCGCACCTGGTACAGTGGTGACAGTTTCTCATCTTTTCGGTAATTGCTCATCACGTCGTCAGGGATTGCCCACAACAGCACAGCAAATGAAAGCCGTGCAAGCCACAATTTACCAAATCGCCTTATGTCATCCCCACGTCACCTGGCAGATTTGGCAAAATGACCGTCAATGGTTCACCATCTCTCCGGCTAGAACAACTGGGCAACTCCTACCGCAGATTTTACCCCAAGTGCGACAAGGTGACTTGCAAGAAGTCAAACTCGAAATACCCAATCCTCCCCACTCCCCACTCCCTTGTACAGACGCGATTCATCGCGTCTCTCCCCACTCAGCACTCATTTTAGTGGTAGGATTACCCGATCGCTGTCATCGTCATCGTCCAGATTGGGTACGTGTAGCTATCAACGGAAGGATGGTTAAGACACCGGAACTAGAGCAAACGATATTATCAGCATTTCACAGAACATTACCACGCGATCGCTATCCAATTTGTTTCTTACATCTTGCCATTTCCCCCGATCAAATTAACTGGAATCGCAATCCAGCAAAAACAGAAATTTACCTCAACGAAATCATTTATTGGCAAGAGCAAATTACCCAAGCAATTAACCAAGCGCTCAGTATCTCTTCTTCCAATCTCAAAGAAGCTGTTCACACAACACGAGTTAGTAAATTACTTAAAGCCGCAGAAGCCAAAGGCGGCTACAATTTTAATCCTCAAAATCCCAAGGAAGATTGCAAAAATCCTAATTCCTTGAAGGCTCTTGCTCAAGTTAGCAACACCTATATTGTGGCTGAACATCCAGGTGGTATGTGGTTAGTAGAACAACACATCGCCCACGAGCGAGTTTTGTATGAGCAATTATGCGATGATTGGCAACTTGTCCCCGTCGAACCGCCAATCATTCTTTATCAATTGTCGCTAGCGCAAGTATCGCAATTGCAACGCATCGGTTTAGATATAGAACCCTTTGGCGAGCAACTTTGGGCTGTCCGAAACATACCTGCACCTTTGCAACAGCGAGACGACTGTGCAGAAGCAATTTTAGAGCTTAGTTGGGGAGGCGATTTACAAACAGCCCAAGTAGCCGTCGCCTGTCGCAGTGCCATTCGGAATGGTACACCCATGAATCAACAAGAAATGCAGACACTTTTAGATAATTGGCAACGCACTCGCAACCCTCGCACCTGTCCCCACGGACGGCCAATTTATTTATCCTTAGAAGAATCAGCTTTAGCCCGGTTTTTCCGGCGTAATTGGGTAATTGGGAAAAGTCATGGAATTTAATTTTAAATTTAGCGCAAGCGCATGAAATTTTAATTAACTTAACTATTAATAATCTGTTCCACCGCAACAGAAATATCTGGAAATGCTAGCGGTTGAATTGTTCCCGTGGTTAATGTCAATTTTGTTGCATACTCTCCATCTAAGATTTCTCGAAACACTACTAAGTGTAGCTTTTTAAGATTTACAACCCAATACTCTAAAATACCTGCTTCTGCGTAAATTTTGGTTTTCTTCTCTAAATCTTTTTCTAAACTGGAGTTAGCATACTCAATCAACCAGAAAATATTTTCTGGATAGGGATGATGCTCTCGATACTCGCGTCCCAAACGTTGGACAATGGCAATATCTGGTTCTGGTTCCGAGTCGTTGGGTAAGGTAATAGGCTTGGCTTGTCGGATTTTGGCGCGTTCAGCCAATAACTTTGCTAGA
The DNA here is from genome assembly GCF_015206895.1 of Nostoc sp. LEGE 12450. Taxonomy (GTDB): domain Bacteria; phylum Cyanobacteriota; class Cyanobacteriia; order Cyanobacteriales; family Nostocaceae; genus Nostoc. The sequence continues at coordinate 13,623 of NZ_JADEXU010000088.1, forward strand.
TACTCACCAGCTTCATCACTACAATAAGCATGGGGTTCCCCTTCCGGCGACATTTCGACAATTTCCCCCTTAAGTAATTCAACTTTGCGATCGCTCAAAATACCAGCATCAATCATGCGGTGATACTCTTCAATCGTCCATTTAGCAACAATAAAAGTCATGAGGATTGATTCCTCCCAATAATTCTTGATATTTTACCATCTTAAATGGGCTTCAAAGGAAGCCGCTAGCGCCTCTGTGTCCTTGTAGTCAAGATTGAGGCTATACTTAATTGGCAAAAAAATACAATCTAATTTCTATAAAAGCTATTAATTTTTATTGAAGTTTAATACTTATACCTTCGGGTAGAAGGAAAACACTATTGTAATTTCTAAGCTAGTGATTAAGTTTTTTGATGGATTAAATTATGCTGAACATTATTGCTTGGATTATTCTGGGTTTAATTGCTGGAGCTATAGCAAAAGCTATTTATCCTGGTCGTCAAGGTGGTGGAATTGCTTCAACTATGGTTTTAGGTATCATAGGTGCTGTGATCGGGGGAATTTTAATTACTCTTTTAGAGACAGGGAGATTTCAATTAACTGCTGCAACCCTTAGTATCCCCGGTGTAATTGTTGCTGTAATTGGCGCAATAATTGCCATCTTTCTCTGGAACTTATTAGCTAATCGTGCCACTTATTAGTTGAATTAAATCTCTAAAAAAATCGTGGTTAAAAGCAATTTCTTAGGAATTCCCCCTTTCAGATTTTACGCAAATACAAAAACTCCACTTCCTCAAGGTTAGTGGAGTAATTAATGTTAAGGTATCAGTAATGAATCATGGTTAGTGTTGCTGCACTGCAAAAACTAAATTAGTCTAAAGCTTTCTTAAGTTCATCTTTAATGTTTTCTACAGTGTGACCAACTTGGGCTTCAGCTTGCTTTGCTTGTCCTTCAGCTTTATCTTGGGGATTTCCAGTTATTTCACCCACAACCTCTTGGATTTTTCCTTCAATATTTTTTACAGTAGCTTCTACTCTTTTTTCGGTACTCATGGTTTTTATGTCTAGCTTGTAGTTGATTCAGCTATTACATAAACTAACAGTAATGTATTCTTTTTGACCTCCATCAACCGATAGAAGAATTCGGTCGATTATGTATCTTAAGATAGATACGGTGAGCTACAGAGTAAGCAGGTCAAAAAATCCGAATTCATAAAAATTTGCACTGTTCACATCCCCGACTTCTTTGAGAAGCCGGGGATTTAACTTTTCACAAAGTATTTAGGACTGCTATATACATCTTCATAGAAAATTAGATAAGTCAAAGTATATTTTCAATAAAAGGGCAAAAAAGGAGTGGCAACAAAACGTCAAAAAGATGTATGGAGGAGTGAGATTAATGACATTATTCGGGGTGCTTGCGGAGGTTTTTTATTTGGCATCCCTTTACTGTACACAATGGAGGTTTGGTGGATTGGATCGCTGGCAAAACCACAAATGATGATGATGGCGATCGCATTTATGTTTATCGTGGTGTACTTGCTCAATCAGACAGAAGGCTTTCGGAAACGCAGATATAGCTGGCTAGCTCCTCAAGCCGCAATGGATACCGTAGAAGCGATCGCGATCGGACTAGCTTGCTCTACCTTTCTGCTGCTACTATTGCGAGAATTGACGCTAGAAACTTCCCTAAAAGAATCTTTAGGTAAAATCATTTTTGAAAGTGTACCATTTGCTCTTGGTGTAGCATTAGCCAATCAGTTGTTGGGAGATAGTAGAAACAGCAATGGAGAAGGACAAAAAGCCGACAGCAGAACCAGCAACAAAAAAGATGAGTTAAACGCCACCTTTGCCGATATCGGTGGAACCCTAATTGGTGCAACCATAATTGCATTTAACATCGCTCCAACAGATGAAATTACTATGCTTGCAGCCGCAGCCTCGCCACCTTGGGAGTTGGCAATGATCACCACATCTTTGCTGATTTCTTATGGCATTGTATTTCAGGCAGGCTTTTCTGATCAACGAAAGCGAAGACAGCAAAAGGGAATTTTCCAACGACCATCAAGCGAAACCATTATGTCTTACCTAGTGTCACTGCTAGCAAGCGCTTTTATGCTGTGGTTCTTTCAAAAGTTAACTTTTAGCGATCCTTGGACAATGTGGTTAGATCACACCTTGATGTTGGGCTTACCTGCAACTATTGGCGGTGCAGCTGGCAGGTTAGCAATATGACTCAAACAGAACAACCACCAAAGCGCTCAATTGCTGAGTGGGTAACATTCAACGTCGCCTCACTTATCCTAGCAATCATTGTGAGTTTAGTAGGTTACACTTGGCTGAACGAAAAGAATCAACCTCCCATCCTTTCTGTTTCCAAAAAAGAAACAATTCGGGAAATTGATGGACAATTTTATGTTCCCTTTGAAGTGGTAAATACTGGAGGAGATACAGCTGAGTCAGTTCAGATTATGGCTGAGTTACTGATTGACGGCAAAGTTACAGAAACAGGAGAGCAACAGATCGACTTTTTATCTAGTGGGGAAAGTGAAGAAGGCGCATTTATCTTTAGCAAAAACCCGCGCCAAGGTCAGTTAAATTTTCGTGTTGGTAGTTATAAATTGCCCTAGTGAAGATTTAAAACCGCAGTTGCAAGAGGTAGAAAGAGCAAATCATCCGGGGTTGAATCCCTGGATGATTTGGAGTCACTGAACGGAATCTTATATTTCATTTCACTCTATCTGATTACTTTCACCATTGTCTGTTGCACGTCGTAACTTCTCTACTTGCTTGGGTGCTTCTATTTCTCTAAATAGTTGAATCGCTTTCTGAAAATTTTCTTTACTTTTTTGTAATTCTTCCTTTTTTTTATGAGTCAATCCCAATTGATAGTAAGCTTCAGCAAGGTCACATTTAGCACCTATTCTCTCCAACAGTTCTATCGCTTTTGAATGATCAGAAAATGCTATTTCAAATTCTTGCTGTTCTCGATGAAGTTCTGCTAGACCAGTTAAAGCCCTAGCTTTAATTTGAGTGTAGTGGTTCTCATCAGCAAAGGTAACAGCCTGATTGTACATCTGAAAAGATGTTTGGATATCTCCTAAATTTTTATAAGTTAATCCTAGAAATATATATCTATGTCCTATAGCCCATTCACTTAATTCATCTGAATCATCTTTTGATGAATTATAACTTTTATTAGCAAAATCTTGCGATTTTTCTTTAAATGAAGTTTTTGAATATATAAAAGCTAAACCATAGTATGCTTCTATTTGAAAATTATAATAATCTTTTTGATGAGAATTTTCTAAAAAAAATAAAATATTTAAAAAAATTTCTTCTGCCTCTTCCATTTCTAATAAATCTATCTTACAAATACCTTTACCTACTAATGAACCCAGATAAAACCTGTTCAATGTTAAATCATTCTCACAATTAGTATTTGCATGTAAACATTCTACATCTAATATTTCTGCATTTTTATACTCTCTAAGGCTTTCAGAAAGATTACCAGCGAACCAATAGCTTTGAGCAAGACTAATGTGAATTGTTGCTAAATTTATTCCGCGTAAAACATTACCGATTATTTGAGTCCCTGCTAATATCAGTTTTTGCGATAAGGCTAATCTACGAAGTGAATTACTTAGACATTCTCCACCTTCTAAGTTATGCCATTTCCATTTTGATTTTCTTCTATATACAATTACACTACAAGCCTCTTCAAAATCATAAATAGCTAGATAATGATAGTAAGCTTCAAAAGCTTGTAATGCTTCCTCTATAATGTATACTTTGTTAACACTCTTTGTCCAAAATTCTGCTGCCTTACGGTTTGCTGTCTCCCAATCTTCACTCGTCCTCAGCCTACTTATTGCTTCTTCTCTAATCACTGGATGCAACCAGTATTCGCCCTTTTGAAACTCTACTAAAGAGCGATCGCGCAAAGAACTAACTACCCTCTGACGTTGTGACTCTGGCACATCCCATAGCAAAGAAAAAAGCCCATTAATAGAAACTGTTGCAATATCTTGATAACGATAACATCCTAAACGACAGAGGAGCTTAAAAGCTGGAGAATGGTGTTGTGCCAAACGATTAAACTGAGTGGTGACTAAATCTCTTAAATCAGCCTCAACTAATAAATCTCCCTGATTCATTTGCCAATACTGCTCTACATTCCCTGCATAATCTACTTGAATAGCACCAGCAATAATTTCCATTGCTTTAGCATTTCCTCCGTAGGCATTATGTATAGAACTCAAAGCTGGAGAATTTGTTTGAAGACTGCGGCTGTTAAAATATTCTTCCCATGCGTTAACAGATAAACCTTCTAGAATATAATTCGAAACAGAAACATCAGATTCATGTAGGCGATCGCGGCTGGTAATCAGCGTCAATGACTGCAAACTTGGATCGGCTAAAACTCGCAATAACTCTACATAGCAGCGATGAGGCTTGATAAACTTACCATTTTCATCCAGTGCGGGTTCAAGATTATCAATTAAAACTCCAATTCTTTCAGCTTGAAGTTTTTGGCGAAATCGTTCAAGTGATACGCCAAACTCCCGCCCTGGTTCTTCATTAAGTTGCCGTAGCCGTTCCTCAACTAAACTTTCAATTGGAGTAATATTCTCGGTTTCTTTGGCGATCGGAAACTCTATATAAAAACCAAATTTTTGCTTGAGATAATTTCTAGCTAAAGTTGTCTTTCCTACACCACCTTTTGCTTGAATCAGGATAACTTTTGCACCTCGGCTGTCGAAGTCGTTGAGATGTGCGATCGCTCTTTCACGCCCGACAAAATTCTTATCTGGTGTACTTTTTTGAGTTATCTGTTCTAATGTTGTGGTTTGTATAAGAGTTTTACCACCTACTAAGTCTGGCTTGTACTTCTCAAAAAGAGCAATCAAATCAGCACGTTTTGAGCAGCGTTCGTCTGAAAACTCATTTTTCAAACCAAACTTTCTCCAAATGACTCTAATGTGTTGTCTTACCGTTGATTGAGCCATCTTTAGAGATTTGGCGATCGCTTCATCTATCTGTCCAGCCAAAAACTCGAACAATACTTCCCGTTGCCTGTATGTTAACTCGTTGAATGCTTTGTCAAACTGTCCTTTACTCATATTCTTATGCTAAATGCAAGCGGCTTCACAAGCGTTTACTGGACTTGTTTATAAAGACTCACAGCTTTGTGCAGTTGGTGTTTATTCAAGCAGTGCAACTATGAAATTACGCCGATATCGGTTTAACAAAGCAACAACCAAATAACAAACCAATAACTTGCTCAAAAGTATCTCAAACACCAGGAGGGAAAAAGCAATGAGTCGTTTCGAGAAGATTTCCGCCATCATAGCCGTCATCGGTTTGAGCATCCAGTTTACCGGGTTATGTATTCAGTTTACTAGGTCTTTGGACTCACCAAAATTTGATCCAGTACAAACACCGATAAGTCAAACACCCTCTATTTTAACTTTGTCCACCAACCGACAGGGATGCACCCCAGAGTCACTGCCTTTTCTTGGTATAGAAATTGGTAACGACAAAGCGTCTATACAAACCCACCCAAGCAAATAAAGCAGCTGATGGCTTATAAACTGGCTTGAGCCAAAGTCTGCTGCACCAGATACTCCGCTTTTAGCTATCAATATTGATATTGAAACAGGAAATTACAGACTTAGCATTATCAATTGACGCATGACAACTTCCGCAAGAACTATTTTGCTTGCTCCGAAGTGAATGTAAACATTAATGCCGTATGATAGTCGTTATTGTAAACCTACATTAAGGTGAGTTCGACGATTCATAAAGTCTGAAAAAGCTTACAGATATAGGTTTGAATAATTAAAGACTTTTTCAAATTCCCTAATTTATTGAGAATAAAGTTAATAAATAGTGATGAACGGGGTTTAAAATCACACAAAAAACTGAGACTCAAATAAATAAGAACAAAAACAGAGTCTCAGCTATGTTAGAAATTATATCTCGACTTGATTTAACTAAATGCTGACAAGATACCCACCGGATAAAATTGGATAATTTATTTCTTGGAAATCCTTAAGCTTTAACCTTAGCTTTTGACCAAACGCCGTTTTCATCTTCATCATATTGCTGATGAACAGACTCCCAAGCAGCTTGTTCGGCTGTGAACTCGTCATTTTTCTCATTGAAGACAGTGTTATAGCGCTCAATGAATGTGCGTTGAGCTTCATCAGAAAGATGAGCGCGAACTTCAGGAGACAAGTCATCTGGACTGTTGCACTGTCCAGGACAAGGGCGAGCAAAGGTTTTTTCGATTGTGTTAATTTCTTCACCACCAGCACTTTCGAGTAGCAATTGAAATTCACCAGTGCGATCGCTCGGAACTTCTGCCATCAGTAAGAATTCGCCAGCTTGTAAGCGGGTTTGGTAGATAGCCGCTTTATCTTCTGGCATCCCCAAAGTAGTTAGAACCGACACGAGACCGGCACCTGCACTACCTGCGATCGCTCCACTGGCAGCACCCAACAACACTGCCCCAATAGGCCCTGCTGCTACAATTGGGCCGACAAAGGGAATAAACAGTACGCCTACACCCGTGAGCAAGCTGAGAAAGGAACCAAACAAGGAGCCAAAAACTGCCCCTGTTCTCAAACCTCCCAGAATCACATCCTTTTTACTAATAAAGCCTGCAATTCTAGTTTCTGACTGAAAGTTTCTACCCATGACCGAAATATGATCTCTAGGTACACCCCTGTCTAGTAAACGTCGAATCACATCATCAATTTGCTTCTGCTCTTTAAATACAGCAGAGATAGTACGTTCTGCTTTATATACTTCTGGCACTTCAATACTCCTTGTATTATGTTGTTTAATATGTTGAATAGGTAGATGCTGGGAGATTAATTCTTTCAGACTAATTAAAAGGAGGAATTAATCCTCCTTCTAACTAGTTTCACAAACATCCATTTTTAACTCAGACGTTATGAGCTACACACCCACAGGAGTCTTAGCCCCTTCTGCTGGCTGTCTACCATCTGGCCCCAGCGCTTCGCCTTCAATAAATGAACGCAGCATCCAAGCCATTTCCTCATGTTCTTCCATAAGTCCAGTCAGAAAGTCAGCAGTTCCCTGATCGTGGAAGTCGTCACCAGACTGATCTACATGGTCTCTTAAGTTACGAATAACCTGTTCGTGGTCTTCCACTAGATTAGCTACCATTCCTGTTGCTGTGGGAACATTACCAGCATGTTCCTTGAGGCTAGCAATCTTAAGAAATCCTTCCATTGTGCCAACTGGATAACCACCCAAAGCACGAACTCGCTCTGCCAAAGCATCAATATTTAGAGTCAGCTTTTCGTAGTGTTCTTCCCAAAGCTGGTGCAAAGAGCGGAACTGAGGGCCAACGACATCCCAGTGATACTTTTTGGTTTTCACCAACAGTAGATAGGCATCTGCCAAATCTTTATTTAACAGATTAATTACACCTTGACGCTGTTCTTCTGTCAACCCAATGTTTATCGCACGCATTATTTTTCCATCCCTAAGCAAACTTATTTACTAACTTCTCAAATTTCATATACATTCCACATCAACCAAAGGAAACATTATGAGCTTAGATGGGTTGCTAAATTGATAATTGTGCCTATGTCTTAATAGGTAGTATTCCGCTAATGGTCAGCCAATAGTCTAGTAATTAGCGATTTAAAACTCCAAGCATAAGAATATTAAATATAATAGTTAATTCAAACTATCTAAACTCACTTTTCCAACAATACTCATGTGAACATAGCTTTATACTTAATTAATTTAATTTGCCAGCCACCTTAACATTAATAATTAGTAATGGGTCACTGCTTTTACGCAATCACCCATTACTACTCAAGAATTACCAGAACTATTAATTTAGTTACTTACCTGTAACTTTTTCCAACACATTCTTAATATTTTCTTCCACAGTGGTTGCAGATTGTGAATTTTCAGGACGCTTTTGCTTGTCAATATCAGCAGCTCCCTGAACCTCATTAAGTCCTTCGTTAGTTTCCTTTTGAGTCTTTCTCAATCCTATTGGCGGTTCTTTAGCAGCTTCGTCAGTTTTACGTTGAATGTCAAGCAGTTGTGTAGTAGCTTCGGTAGGGTCACTTTGGTAGCTATCGATCGCAAAAGCAGGAAAAGCACTAGATAACAATAGTATGGCGCAAGTAAAACCCACAACTAGAAAACGTACTGGACTTAAGATAGATAAAACAGAAGCAATAATCTTCATTTGAAATCCTCGATAACAGCTTTAACAACGCAGAACTTTCACTGATAAAGCGGAGCTTATACTTTTATTTAGCAAATTGAGCAATAATAAAAATAGAAAGCTAAACTTCAATCCGAAAGTTCTTGTCAAAGGAACCTGATAAAGAGATGAAGAAATTATCTTTGTATTTCTGCATCGAATAAATAAGGGGTAATAAGCAAATACCACCTTAATTCTGTAGCAAAATTATTACATTTGATATTGACATTCTTTTCTCAAGGTTCCCTGTTTCTACTTGTACTTGGAAAATGCTAAAGTCTGCATCAATCTCTAGAATGAACTTTTCTATATCTGTGGTTGCAATAAAAATCAGTCTCTAGATATATCGACTTAATATAGTTGTCGCAGATGAATGACTCTGGGATTTGTGTTCAGTTAGCCCGACTTAATCAAATCAATGCACTTTCACAAATATGCACTTTATCGTATATTTGTAAAGCATAAATTTATATAAATATTCCCTTTTTTAAGAGGAAAAATAAATTTTTTATTTAAACTTGATAAGTCTGTCTTATTACCTCTTCTATTGAACTTACACGATTGAACATTTCTATTAATTCATGGGATCTCGTTTTTCGCTGCGCCAGCAGTACTTTTAAGGGCATTAAATAATGAAGATCGGGGTCATTTTCTAAGGCAACTTCGGCTGCTTGCAAGACTTTTGTCGCATTCTCAAAAATATCCTCGTTGTCAAAACCTTCTTTTGCTGAAATTTGATGTAATGCTGCATCGGGTACAGTTTTTCTACCCGGCAAGGTGTTATCTAACACCAAACCTTTCAATAAAGCCAGCAAAGACGCGTAGATTAAAAAATCATCACAACTATCACAAGCTTTAAATTCAATGCGTCCTACTTCAGCCGGAATGCGGGCGATTTTTGTTAGTGAAGGTATACTATTAATTAGTTGTTCTTCTTTCTGAACAAAAACTAAGGCTGCTGGTCTTTTTCCAGTTCTAATAAATGTTCGTACCGATAAACCATCCCATAAACCTCCGTTATAAAAAGGGGAACTATAACTAAAAGGAACGATATAGGGGCTGTAATAAGTTAACTTTCTACCAATGTCAATCACACTTTCAGTAGACAAATCTGCCACCGAAATATTTAAATCTGGCCCATAAGACACCATGTGAATATTAGCAGTTTGTTCGTCAGGATAAGCCTCTAGCTGTTTGATTTCATAATCATTTAATGGAGGTTGAGGTTCAAAAGCCGGATTGTAGGGATTAAAACTGACCAAAACTGGTGATAAGTCAAAGTTAGCAGCAACTTCACGTAGTAAGCGAAAACTTTCTGATAATTCCGTAATAGCGCCTTGAATATCAGAATGTATAGTTGTTCTAATTTCAATACCTTTAACATGACAGTCTATCACTTCATCGGAATCTGCAAATCTTTCAAATCCCTCAATATACCATCTTTTCATCTTAATACCCGCATCACCTACGCGCAGTTGAGGATAGTCACTGGGATATGTGGGTAACTTTTCAATAATTTGATTAAAATCAGCAAATTTTGTGTGGGAAAAATCAGCAAATTTTCCTTCTTTGTTTAGGAAGGCGACTTCATGCTCAATGCCAAAGAAAAACATTATATATACCTTTATTGCTTATAGTTAACCTAATCTAACTAATAGATAGATTCCAAAAATTAAATATGCTTTCTCTAGAACCCTTGTAGAGACGTAGCACGAATATTTGAGATACTCCAATCAAATTTACTTTAACTATAAAAATTCTCAATAATAGGATAAATGAATTTTACCCTAAGATCGGCTTTTGCGATTTGATAAACCTCTCTGATTTATTTTTCTGTACTACCCAGACTATCTTCCTAGTCGCCGATTAGGGTAGTTTAGTAATGACTGAGGAAAGCTTGAGACGTGAGTTTATGACAAGTACCGTTCAATCCCCCTACAGCAGCGAACAGATTGCCGCTTGGTTGCGTGGACTGCTCACCATTGCTTGGGCAGATGGTAATTTTGATGCCCAAGAACAGGAATTAATTGCCAGCATCACCAAAGATGAATTAGCTCCTAAGATTAAATGCGACTCACTAGAGGTAATTACGCCAGAGGAATTAGCCGCAGTGTTGGGTAAAGGTACACCAGCTGCGGAAAATTTCTTAAGGACAGCAATAATGGTAGCGATCGCAGATGGTACTTATTCTCCCAGTGAAGATGAAGTTCTACATCAGTTCTGCCAAGCCTTAGAACAGCCAGAGAATTTACTAGAAGCCCTTCGCCATACCCTAGAACACCCACAGCAACTTACCCCTGCGATCGCTAGCCCTGGACTTACAAAGCGTCAAATTGATGCATTACACCCTCTGCGTGACTGGCTGGATGGGCTAGATATTCAAGACCCAAGAGTAGCCCGCTTTTTGTGTAAAATGATTCCCTCCCAGTGCCCCTTTGAGCGGGATGTCACCTTATTTGGACGCAAGATTGTCCACATCCCGCCGATGTGTAAAATCAACCCCTTGTATGAGCAACTGGTGGGCTTACGTTTCCGCGCCCTCTCTTATCTAGCAGATAAATGCGGTGAAGATGTTTCACCATATATTTAGTTAGAGTTAGGAATGAGGAGTAAGGAGTTATAATTTGTAACTCCTCACTCTTCACTTCTCACTATTATTTAAGTATGCAATTTATCGATCAAGCAAAAATTGAAGTTGAAGCTGGTAAGGGCGGTGATGGTATTGTCGCCTTCCGGCGAGAGAAATACGTGCCGACTGGTGGTCCCTCTGGTGGTAATGGGGGACGAGGTGGTTCGGTATTTTTCGTTGCCGACGAAAACCTACAAACCTTGCTGGACTTCAGATATAATCATCGCTTTCAGGCAGAAAAAGGAACTCGTGGTGGGCCAAATAACTGCACAGGGGCAGGAGGAAAGGATTTAATTATCGAAGTTCCCTGCGGTACAACCATTTATGATGCTGAAACTGGTGAACTGCTGGGAGATTTAACTGAGCCTCAGCAAACTTTACTGATTGCCCAAGGTGGTAAAGGTGGACTAGGAAATCAGCATTTCTTGAGTAACCGTAACCGCGCCCCAGAATACGCTCTCCCAGGATTACCGGGGGAAATAAAGCAGCTGCGTCTGGAGTTGAAACTTTTGGCAGAAGTGGGGATTATTGGCTTACCAAATGCTGGAAAATCCACTCTAATTTCATCTTTATCAGCAGCACGTCCAAAAATTGCTGACTATCCCTTTACTACCCTGATCCCAAATTTGGGTGTAGTGCGGAAACCAACTGGTGATGGTACTGTTTTCGCCGATATTCCTGGACTAATTGCGGGAGCATCTCACGGGGCTGGGTTGGGGCATGATTTCTTGCGTCATATTGAGCGCACGCGAGTGCTACTTCACTTGATTGATGCCACTAGTGACGATGTAATTAGGGATTACAACACAATTAAAGAAGAATTACAAGCTTATGGACAGGGTTTAGCAGAACGTCCACAAATTTTGGCGCTGAATAAAATTGATGCCGTAGATCGGGAAACTGTCGATTTGGAGGCTTTAGCTACCCAACTTAATCATCTCTCCTACGCCCCGGTTTTTATAATTTCAGCAGTTACTCGCACCGGCTTAGAGCCGATGTTACAAGAAATCTGGGGAATTCTTGACCAAATGAAGGTTCCTGAAGAAGTGGAGGCATTGAGATAATTCGTAATTCGTAATTACTACTTCATTGGCAGGAAAGAGCAAACATAGATGATTGGAAAAACCACATCTGTAGTAGGGGCAATTCATGAATTGCCCCTACAGTGAGGCTCTGTCCTCATCAAAAAATGATTAATAAAAACCTAAAACGACGTATTTAAATTGATACACAACATAATTCTTTTGCAACCTTTGTAAATCTAATCGTAATAAAAGCTCTTAAAATTACGAATTACGTTAGCGAGTCCGCGTTCGCTTTTAGCGTCTCGTAGAGAGCGTCATTACGAATTATATTGACTATTTTGCATCAGGGGAATTTTAACCACAAACTCAGTACCTTGTCCTGGCTGCGAAATACATTCTACGGAACCGCCATGTCTTTCTGTAATGATCTGGTAGCTAATTGCAAGTCCCATTCCCGTACCTTTGCCGATGGGCTTGGTTGTAAAAAAGGGATTAAATAATTGTTTTTTCACATTTTCTGGTATTCCCAATCCATTATCGGCAATCCTAATTATTACCTGATTTGGCTCCTGTAGTTGAGTACAAATGGTAATTATCGGAATTGAGCATTGGTTATTCTCCTTGTCTGCTTTACCGCCACTCTCCACTCTCTCTTCTAAAGCATCGATCGCATTTGACAAAATATTCATGAATACTTGGTTTAGCTGCCCAGCGTAACATTCAACCAGGGGGAGTTTGCCATATTCTTTGATTATTTGAATTTTTGCGTGTTGATCATTACCCTTGAAGCGGCTTTGCAAAATCATCAAAGTACTATCGATTCCCTCATGGATATCAACAGCTTTCATCTCGGCTTCATCTAAGCGCGAAAAAGTTCGCAAAGAAAGTACAATCTCTCGAATGCGGTCTGCCCCAACATTCATTGAGTTTAGTATTTGTGGCAAATCTGACTTCAAAAACTCTAGTTCGATTCGTTCTGCAAAATCCTGAATTTCTGATATTGGTTCAGGATAATGACTTTGGTAGAGTTGCAAAAGTGAAATTAAATCTCGAGTGTATTCTTTGGCAGGGCTGAGGTTGCCATAGATAAAATTGACTGGGTTATTGATTTCGTGTGCTACTCCTGCAACTAGTTGACCCAAGCTAGACATTTTTTCACTTTGAATTAAGTGAGTTTGGGCGTATTGAACTTCACGGAGTGCAACTTTAAGTTCTTCGGCTTGTTGTCTTAGCTGGGCTTCCGACTTTAGTAAGACTTCCTTGGCTTGTTTACGTTCTGTAATATCCCTAGCAACAGCTACCTGACAGAAAGGCTCTCCTGTTTCAGGATGTTTAACCATAAATATGCTGCAATCAGTGGGAATTTCTATACCTGTTTGAAAATGCCTATGGCGAAACTCGCCTTGCCAGAAACCATGTTCAGACATTAAAGGAAAAATTTGCTGTATCAACTCTGCAAAAGCTTCTGGTGAATGAAAATCATTCATAGACTTGGTTTTGGCTGCTTCCAGGCTATTAAGCCCCACCATCTTGAGTCCGGCTGGGTTCACATAGAGAACTTGCCCTTCCATTGAAGCAATACCAATAAAGTCGCTGCTGTTTTCAATCAATGCTACAAATTTTTGCTGTTCCTCTTCAGCTTGTTTCCGTTCTGTGATGTCTAACACCATTGAGGCAACGCCAATCACCTGGCCATCAGGAGCTATTAACGGGTTGTTATACCACTCACAGACCATCGTTCTACCATCTTTAGTGACGTTATTGTTGACGCTAAAACTTCCTCCTCGCTGTGTTAGCAGAGCGGTGATAATCTCATTTACGTGCTTTCTGGCATTTTCAGGTACTATGGTCTCAAAACGATTCCCCAGCATTTCCTCTGTAGTGTATCCAAAGATTCTTTCTGCTGCCCGATTCCATGTCTGAACTTCAAAGTTAGTATTCCATTCAATGATGGCTAAAGGTGTTTGTTCAATCAACAACGCCAGTCTTTGCTTTGAAGCCCTGAGTTCTGCGTCTGCTTGCTTGTATTCAGTAATGTCTCGAAAATACCAAATCCTACCATAATCGTCTCCTAAAGGTGATGCCTCACCATAAGCTCCTTGCTGTTTACGCACAGGTGCAGAATAGCGCTCAAAAATCTTTCCAGACTTCAGAAAAATTTCATCGCGGCTGCTTTTTTCTGGATGCTCGTAAAGATACTCCACCTTAGCTAAAAATTCGTCTGGATTTACTAGTTTGTCTAGTACCCATCCTAGGAGTTGGCGATCATCGCGTGTTTGGAGCAGTGTCGCAGGTATTTGCCATAGCTGGGAGAATTTCTGATTGTATGATGTCACTTTTCGATTTTCATCAATAATCAGAATTCCGTCGATGGAAGCTTCTTGTTGAGCTTGCAGTACAGCATTAATGCGGTGTAGGTCTTTTTCTGCTTGCTGTTCGCTGATGTCGCAGAGTAACCAACGCCAGCCGATCTGTTGACCTTGTGAATCATACATTGCAACCATCTTGGCACTAGCAGTAAAGGGTGTACCTCCTCGTGATTGTAGTTCGACTTCCCAATCCTGCACCTGCTGCAAATTTGTCAGTTTTTTCATGAAGGTTTTGCGGTTTGGTTCAGCGATAAACAGGATGAATGGTTTACCTACCAGATAGTTTTGTCTCACAGATAGTAAGGCTGCGGTTACATAGTTAGCATCTTTGATGATGCCGGCGACATCAGTCACCAAGTAGGCATTTGGAGCGAGATTAAACAAATCTTGGTAACGCCGACGCTCTAATTCTGCCGTTTCACGAGCGATCGCTAATTCTTCGTTTTGTTGGCGCAGTTCTTCTTCGACTACCTGGAGTTCTTCTAGGGTTTCCCGAAGTGCTTCACAGGTTTGCATAATATCGGTAACTCTGTCAGTCGCACTCAGAACTTTATCGGCTTGATTCGGTAAAATGATGTCTCTAATACTACCTACTAGAAATTTATTACCAGTCTCATCTTCAAAGCAAGACTTTTTGGTAGAGATAAGATGGGTTATACCCTGAGCATCAGTAAAAAGATCCTGGCTCTCGTTAGTAATATTTGTGGTGAAAACCAGTTCATCTTTTTGCCGGAACACATCAGCTTCTGCTTGAGGAAAAAAATCATAGTCTGATTTACCAATTAATTCTTCTCGGCTATGACCTATGAAATTACAGTAGTTATCGTTAAGTAATACCCAGCGATGTTGACGGTCTTTTACAAAAATTGGGTCAGATATACTATTGATCATCTGATGCAGAAATGCTGGGGAGAAGTTTTGCTGCTGCGTGTTGTGTTTTTGCGCGAGGTTATCTAAGAATCTAGGATGGTTCATACCGGAATTTATCTCTAAAATTTGACAATAAGCCTCTACCTGGTTTTACTACATAAAACTGCCCTTCTCAGATTCGAAGAAGGATACACTTGAATGAAATTTCAAGGCAAGGCGGAATTTGTGGAACTCACGTTTATTTAGCTCCGTGTGTCTCAGCATGAGTATTATTAATTATTCCCAGACTAAGTATGAATGCAACAAGCAAACCCACCTTTAACTTTTAGCCTTTCCAGGAAATTTGGGGCTAGAAAATTTTTTATCTGGGGGAATAAAAATGCTAGGCGATCGCACTCATCATCTGTGGCGTAGTGGCGTGGCAAGGCTAAAATAGACGATTTTTGGACTTATAGCAAAGGAAGAGGGCGATTTACTGATAGAGGTGGCTCTTGTTATAGAGATAGTTGCCACTTACTAAAATCGCAACACTCACCAAATTTATACCCCATTCTACCAAATACACTTACAGGCGAAAAACAGACAGCCTTATGCATGACGATATTTGCTGGATTAGGTAATATCATGTGCGGTTAATTGGTTGTCACTGCGAACGAAGTGTTCATGGAGCATCTCGGAGAGAAGCAATCTCCGAACTCTTGCAATTGCTTCGTTGCAATCGTAATGACATATTCTAAGTGATTAGGAGGACATGATATAAAGCGATCGCAGACCATAAACTAGCTTCATCTATATCTGATACGATATACGGCATTCCTCAGTGAAATTAGAAGCCCACACTGTACTTTGTAATCCAAGTCAGCGCGGCTGGTTTGCGTAAAAATTGATACAAAAGCTTAAGGGCTGTGCTTACTGGTAAAAAAACGGAGTTAAACTAGAATTGCATGGTAACAGTCAAAGGAAAATTATGATGAGCGATCGCGACTATACATTAATCATTGATAAAAGCGGTAGTATGTCCACACCCGACCAAGTGGGCGGTAGAAGTAGATGGGAGATTGCCCAAGAGTCTACACTCGCTTTGGCAAGAAAGGCTGAACAATTTGACCCCGATGGCATCACCGTTTACTTGTTTTCCGGTAGATTTAAACGCTACGATGATGTCACCTCAGCCAAAGTCGCACAGATATTTCTCGAAAATGACCCTGCTGGGACGACAAACTTAGCAGGTGTGCTTCAAGACGCAATCAATAATTACTTTCAACGTAAAGCAGCCGGTAAAAGCAAGCCAAACGGAGAGACAATTTTAGTCATCACCGATGGTGAACCAGACGATCGCAAAGCTGTTTTTGAAGTCATCATTCATGCTACTCGCCAGATGGAGCGTGATGAAGAATTAGGAATTTCGATCATTCAAGTAGGTTCAGATGCCCAAGCAACTAAGTTCCTTAAAGCTTTGGATGACCAGCTACAAAGTGTCGGCGCTAAATTTGATATTTGCGACACGGTTACTTTAGACGACTTAGAAGAAATGAGTCTTTTAGATGTATTGACTAACGCAATAACTGACTAATGGGTTGATTGCCTATAGTTGAGTAACCCATCTTAAATTTTAGGTTGAAGAATTCAAAATTTAAATTTGATTTTCTAGGGAATAGTTTCAACTATAGAAAAATCTCAAATTCCAAATTTGTTCCCCAATACCTACTTTTAGGTTAACGGTTAAACTAAAATCCACAATCCAAAATTGATTGACTCTTAACTGGAGAATTTAATAATGCTAGAAAATCGTGACTATACCTTAATTATTGACAAAAGCGGCAGCATGGCAACCCAAGATCAAAAGGGTGGCAGAAGTAGATGGTTTGCAGCGCAGGAATCTACTTTAGCTTTAGCTAGCAAGTGTGAGCAATTTGACCCAGATGGTATCACTATTTATTTATTTTCTGGTAAATTCAAGCGATACGAAAACGTGACATCCAGTCTAGTAGGGCAAATTTTCCGAGAAAATGATCCCTCTGGTACAACTGACTTGGCAGGTGTGTTGAAACACGCAACTGATGATTACTTACAACGCAAAGCAGCCGGTCAAACAAAGCCAAATGGTGAAACAATTTTAGTGGTTACTGATGGTGAACCGGACGATCGCAAAGCAGTTATGAAGGTAATTATTGAAGCTTCTCGCCGCATCGATCGAGATGAAGAATTAGCCATTTCCTTTATTCAAGTCGGCACAGATCCACAAGCTACTCGCTTTCTGAAAGTTTTAGATGATGAGCTTCAAAGTGCTGGTGCTAAGTTTGATATCTGTGACACCATTACTATGGAAGATATGGAAGATATGAGTCTATCAGAAGTGTTGCTCAATGCTATTAATGACTAGATATACCATTTATAGGAATTGCAAACATGGATTCCATTGATAAGCTGTTAGCCGAACTCAAAACTGAATATAAAGAAGTAAAACCACAACAGCAACAGTCAAAATCAGCCACAGCCAAATCCTTTATTCCACCATTGCCAAAGTCGGCATCTTTTATGGATCCCATTTTGGCAGAGGTTAAGGCTAATTTTGCAGAAGAGGATGCTGCTATTGAGTTAAAAAAACAACAAGAACTAGAACAAGAGCGAATTCGCCAAGAACAACTTAAAGCCAAACAACTAGAGGGTTTGAAAATACAGGCAAAAGAATGGTTAGCCAAAGTAGATCCACTTTCGTCGGAAGGACTTTGGTTTGAAAGGTTTGCTGAAAGTTACCCCTCCAAATTAGAGGCAGCGATTGAATATTTAAGAAGCAATGAATAAATGTCTTCAAACAAGAATGTAGAGACGCAATATTTTACGTCTCTATTAATTTCTAGACATGTCTAAATAAACAATTCAAGATTCAAAAATAATCTCCTAGATCAAATTTAAAATGAGCAATTATTATTTATTAACCATGCTCAATATTGATGGTGATTTGTTCGATTTGAGTGTTGAACAGCCCATTGATGCATAGCATAGAGAATTGGTTGCAAAGTTTCTCCTAAATGCGTTAGCGAATATTCTACCTTTGGTGGAATTTGAGGATAAACTTCTCGATGGATAATGCCGTCCTGCTCCATTTCTCTAAGTTGCTGAGTCAACATCTTTTGCGTAACTCCAGGTAAAGCTCGTTGTAACTCACCAAACCTTTTTACGCCAGTCATTAATTCTCTAATAATCAAAACTTTCCAGCGTCCGCCAATTACCTTTAGGGTAGTTTCTACTTCACAAGTCAGCCTGAGATTGTTTTCTGCTTCAGCTTTCATAGTCAGTTTTTAAGAAATACCTTACTTAGGTTTGCTGGGTAGTACTGCTAGTTAAAAGTATGGGTACATCTACAACACTCCACAAAATTTAACTGCTCTCTTTGATGGACTAAATTTTTTTAACATTAGATACTCAATGATAACTATAATTACGTAGCTATCAACTCAGAATCGATTTCCGACGGCGCACTATCTTGGACTAGCGATCGCGTTTCACCATTACGCTGGAGGATACCACCAACCATTGCTATTAAGGCGTTTACTTTCCGGGTTCGCCACATATCTACAAGTTTTTCCACTTGGGTAGCAGACATCCGTCGCATCATTGCTTCGTAGAGATAAGCAGCATGTCCAGTTTCATCTTGGGCAATACTTAGCATTCCTAACTTCAAGTTCCGACTGGTTGGATCGTTATCAGGTAATACTTTCGCCATTCGCCCAAAGTCTTTACTAGCATCTAACTCCAAAATGTATGTGCTAGCCATAAACACATCCCAGTCAATGACAGCAGGTTTTAGTTGTTCTTGGGTGTAGCCTTCAAAGAATGCTGCAAAAAATGGGCTACGTTGCTGTTGTGATTTGTTTGTAGATGCAGTTTGGGGTTGACGCTTAAAATCTATAACTTGTTTATTCATCTGCTGTAAGGCGTGGGCAAAAATTTTACCATGCCTAGTCTCATCTGATGCGTGTTTTGCTAGTTTTTCGGCTAGCCATGTATCGCCTTCGGCTGCGGCGCGATCGCTAAGTGCAGATAAAAACGGCACAGAACCAGATTCAGCGAAATAAAATCCCGCAAGGATGTTGGGACGGGTTTTTAAGTCACGAATTTGAGCAGCAGAATAATAGGCAAAAGCACCTGAACCAGCTAAATGCAGAATGTGAGTTAAGAAGTTCATCAGAAATTGCCACTGATAATTAGGAGGTTACAATTCTTATAC
>NZ_JADEXU010000370.1 GCF_015206895.1 Nostoc sp. LEGE 12450
GCGCTAAACTGTCATTGGTCATTAGTCATTTGTCCAATGCCCCATGCCCAATGCCCCATGCCCAATCCCCAAATTAGTTGTGTCCCAAGTTATTTTAGAAAACGTTTATAAAAGTTTTTCCTCACGTAAAGGCGAAGGTGTTACCTCACAAAACCAATCTTCCCCCACGCCTGGGGAAAAAACTGATGCAGCGCAAGAACGTGCGGGAAGTGTTAACGTCTTGCGACGGATTAACCTGACGATCGCAGATGGCGAGTTTATGGTGCTGGTAGGCCCTTCTGGTTGTGGGAAAAGTACCTTGCTACGGTTAATCGCTGGGTTAGAAACGATGACTGGCGGTAATATCTGGGTAGGCGACCGCTTAATCAATGATCTACCACCCAAAGAACGCGATATCGCAATGGTGTTTCAAAATTACGCCCTCTATCCCCACATGACGGTGTATGACAACATCGCTTTTGGACTGCGCCGTAGGGGAAGCAGGGGAGCCGAGGAGCAGGGGAGCAAAAGAGAAAATACTCCCTATCTTCGGACGTGGGCAGAAAATCTCTTCGTGGGGGCGACAAGAAAGTTACCTAAAGGATTGCGCTACACTTCTGACAAGGAACGGGCGGTGGATCAGCAGGTGCGTAGTGTTGCCCAACTTTTACAAATTGAAACATTGCTGAATCGCTTACCCAAACAGCTATCTGGGGGGCAAAGACAACGGGTTGCATTGGGAAGAGCGATCGCACGTGACCCCCAAGTGTTTTTAATGGATGAGCCGCTTTCTAACTTAGATGCCAAACTACGGGCGGAAACCCGCGCCCAAATTGTCAAATTGCAGCGCCAACTGGGGACAACGACAATTTACGTTACCCACGATCAAACAGAAGCGATGACAATGGGCGATCGCATTGCGATTATGTCTGAGGGTAAAATTCAGCAAGTTGCTTCTCCCCTAGAACTTTACAACCGTCCTGCCAACCTTTTTGTAGCAGAGTTCATTGGTTCGCCACCGATGAATTTTATTCCTGTGGAATTTCATGCCCCGCAGTTAATTACTCATTCTCCGTTGCGTTTCACCCTGCCAGAAGTTTGGGGAAAAGCTTTACAAAAATATGATGGGAAAACTCTAATTCTAGGCATTCGCCCAGAACACTTGAACTTGAGTATGCCTGCTACCAAAAATCTACCAGTGCAAGTAGATTTGGTAGAGAATCTCGGTAACGATTCCTTTCTCGCTGTTAAGATTGCCGAACCGGGTTCTCAGCCTGCTACTACAGCCAATTCCCTACAAGTACGAATCCCACCAGACCGTCTTGTACAACCTGGTGAGCAACTATGGTTATCTCTAACTCCAGAGAAAATTCACTTTTTTGACCCAGAAACCCAGTTAGCAATATTTCCTTAAAAGTATCCGCGTCTAATTGGTTAATCAAAATCTGTCGGTAAGTCTGGTTGGCGATAATGTTGAAAAAGTCGCGTAATTTGCGCT
This sequence comes from Nostoc sp. LEGE 12450, assembly GCF_015206895.1. Lineage (GTDB taxonomy): Bacteria > Cyanobacteriota > Cyanobacteriia > Cyanobacteriales > Nostocaceae > Nostoc. Next base: position 1,478 of record NZ_JADEXU010000370.1, read on the forward strand.
GGTGTCACCCGTCCCAGAGAAAGTTCTGGTAACGCATCTTCAGAGAAAAAACCTACATCTTCAGTTTCAATACTTGATGATGGAGAACCACCGATAAGTTCACATTTAAAAAACAGCTTATAGACATAAAAAGGCAATGGTGGATGTCCCTGTTTGTTTCTGTCATAAACTGCTAGTAATTTAATAGCGCGTGCTTGATATCCAGATTCTTCATATACTTCTTTCACAACTACTTCACTGGGCGACTCGCCAACATCAGCCCATCCACCAGGTAAACTCCAGCAACCGTCAGCTTTTTCTTTGACTAACAATATAGTATTTTCGTAAAAAATCGCCGCCCGCACGTCAACTTTAGGAGTTGCATATCCGACTTCACGGCTAAATAAATCGAGGATATAGCTGTGTTCTACGTTCGAGTAAGTCGCCATGATTTCTGTGGCGATCACTCGTAATTGTTTATAGCGTTCAATATCAAAAGGCCCTTCAGAATAGGTTAGACCATTTTGAGCGATCGCTTGTAGCTTTTGCGCCCATTCCAGCCATTTAGTTTCCATATTTAGGGATTGGGGATCGGGTACTGGGGATTGGGCATTGGAGATTGGGCATTGGGGATTGGGCATTGGGCATTAGGCATTGGGCATTAGGCATTGGGATTGGAAAATACTATTTTTAATC
>NZ_JADEXU010000089.1 GCF_015206895.1 Nostoc sp. LEGE 12450
CCATTCCCCATTCCCAATGCCCAATGATTACGGTAATTCTACCGAAGTTGGTTTGGCAATATGTGGTAAACCCCAACCTAATTTTTCTCGTAAAATTCGGAAAAACTCAGGCGGTTGCAGGCGAATAAATCGGACACTATATTGCGATCGCTCCATATATACTCTATCTTCTGGTAGGACATAACACCCTCCATTACCATCCACTACCATCACTAGCCGAGGAATGTTGACTGGATAAATGTTGACCGATTCAGTATCTGGAAATACTAATGCTCTAGAAGCTAGAGAATGGGGACAAATGGGTACTAGCTGTAAAACAGGTACACCAGGAGTAACCACTGGGCCACCAGCACTCAATGAGTAAGCTGTAGAACCTGTAGGCGTAGAAACAATCACACCATCCGCCGCGATATCTACTGGTGCATGACGACCTATGGCAATTTCAAAATGGCACATAGAGGTCAAAGGTTCTCGGTGCAAAACCATTTCATTCAAGCAGAGAGCTTCCCAGAGTACTGCATCTCCCCGAAATACTTTGACGGTGAGCATGGCGCGTTCTTCAATTTCATACTCCGCGTTCATTGCCTGTTCTAGTGCTTGGGGTAATTGATTCAGGAAAGTTTCTGTCAAAAATCCCATGTGACCGGTATTCACTGTTAATAGTGGAATACCACAGGGGGCTACCTGACGAGACGCTGCTAAAACAGTGCCGTCTCCCCCTAACACCACTGCAAACTCCATATCTGAGTCAAAACCAGGGGGCGTTAGACCATCAATGGGTGTGTGGCATACAGGACTATCTGGATTAGAGTAGCCCAATATTCCACCGATACTTGATGTGATACACACATCCCAACCGGCTGCGGTTAGCTTGTCTTTCAACTCGATAGCGACACGACCCGCTATCGGTTTAACGTCATTGTAGATAATGCCTGCTTTCGGCACACTCAAATATCCAAGTTTAGGCGATGCTTTGTATTATGTAATCCTTACACATTTTTGGTCATGTAGTCATTAATCTGGATTCAAATATCCAGAGTGTAGAGTTTCATGACTAATGTCTCTTCTGTAATTACTATTGACTATTGGCTTTTGAAGACTGTTTAAAAGGAGTTTTTTTAGGTTTCTGCTTTTTATTTTTATTTTTCTGGTAGTCTACCTCTTTGAGCTTCTTCATGATTCGGCTGAAATACTCTTGGAGATAGCTTTCTAGGGTTGTGGTTTGTTGCGGATCTAAACCAAAAACTGTGTATACTTCATCCATTGAAGCATTTAGCTGTTTACCACTAGCCAATACTTCTGTAAACGCTAGCCTGTCTGCCACGTTCCATCCCCACTGAAAAGACCGCATTAAGCCCCGAACGGCACGCAGTAAGCTGATTGGCATCCGCGTTACCCTGGCATCTTTTCCAGATAAGCGTTCGCACAGGTTGATGATTTCTTCTGCGCTCCATGCACGAGTACCAACTACAGGAAAAGCTTGGTTTTCCGTTTCGGGCACACTCAATGCACGGATTGCAAACTTAGCAATGTCCTGAGTGTCCATATAAGCAATGGGAGAAGAATTACCTGTCACCCAAACTGGCTGTCCTTCCAAAATGGGAATCCCATATTGACCGATTAACCCTTGCATAAAACCAGCTAGCCGCAAGATGGTATAATTCAAGCCTGACTCAGCTAAGAATAGTTCTGTACACCGCTTAATTTCCATGAGCGGTACTTCTGGGTATTTATCCGCATCCAAAATTGAAAAGAAGATAAAGCGCTCTACACCTGCTGCTTTTGCTGCTTGAATTAATGCTACTTTGCCCTCCCAGTCAACTTGTTTGATACTGAGTGAATCTGTGGGACGAGATGTTGACGCATCAATAACTTGGGTTACACCAACTAAAGCTTCGGCTAAGGTATCGGGGTAACGTAAATTTCCTGGTACAAGTTCTGCACCCCATTCTTTGAGAAAAGCTGCTTTTTTACTACTCCGCACGAGGCAGCGTACTTTATATCCCTCATCGATTGCACGACGAGCCACTTGTCTTCCTAAGGTGCCAGTGGCACCGACGATTAATAATGTCATGAGGTTTGTAATAAATTTTAATGTTTTATGAAAAGAATGTTATCAGAATAACCTATGTAAACAAAAGTTTACATCTTTTCTAAGAAAATCGTTTGTTATGGAAAAATTCATGGGAAAATTGCTGTCCGGTAAACGGACAAGCTTTTTTCCCAGTTAGCGAAAAGTATGAACGCCAGCTTGGGCGAACAGAACTTTTCAAGGCAGAGAAAACCTCTTCCCTCTCAATAGTCAATTACCGTAGAAGTTATTCTTCTCCGCCTTGAATTTTCAGTAACAATGCGCCTAAGCCCCAGCCCACGAAGATTAAACCGAAGGACAATATAGCTGCATTCAAAATTTCGCCGCCCATTGGTGTGATTCTCCTTATGCAAATTAGTGTGTGTAAACTAGGTCTAGCAGAAGCTTTTCAATAGTTACTGTAGGATTAGACCTGTGTAAATAATTTTAAACTAGTTTAGCAAGTAATCCCTACTGGTTTGGGGGGCAATCCCTACTGTAGAGCGGGAGATGAGGGGGATGGGGAAAATTTTAATGATAATAATTATGAATAAATTTTATGTATCAAAATAATCAAGGTGATTTAGTGAATTTTAGCAAAAAGAATCGCCCACGTTTGGCGCTGACGCTGGGAGATCCGGCGGGTATTGGACCGGAGGTAATTTTAAAAGCTTTAGCAGAACCGGAAATTAGTAAAAAATACGACGTAACAGTGGTGGGTAATGGAGATTTGCTGGCACAGACCTATCACAAATTGAATTTAATCAAGAATTTAGCACCTTTGGCAAATCCAGAAGAGTTGTATGTCTGTGATGTGCAATTGGATGGAGAAATTAAAGGTCAAATTATTCCCGGAATAGGTAATGCGGCCAGTGGTGCGGCTAGTTTTGCCTATATGGAATATGCGATCGCACAAACACTCGCTGGTAAATTTGATGGGATAGTCACGGGGCCGATCGCTAAATCTGCTTGGAAAGCCGCAGGGTATAATTATCCAGGGCAAACGGAACTTTTGGCACACAAGTCAGGTGTTGACCGTTTTGGAATGTTATTTGTGGCGCGATCACCCCATACTAACTGGACACTCCGCGCTTTACTTGCCACTACACATATTCCCCTCCGTCAAGTAGCGGATACATTGACACCGCAGTTGTTGACACAAAAACTAGATTTGTTGGTGGAGTGTTTAGAGAAAGATTTTGGGATAGAAAATGGGAGAATTGCGATCGCAGGTTTGAATCCCCACAGTGGCGAACAGGGACAACTTGGACATGAAGAACAAGATTGGTTAATTCCTTGGTTAGAGCAAGAGCGGCAAAACAGACCAAAATTACAACTAGATGGGCCAATACCACCAGATACGATGTGGGTTAAACCTGGTCAAGCTTGGTATGGAAATTCCTTAGTACAAAATCTTGCTGATGGCTACTTGGCACTTTATCATGACCAAGGCTTAATTCCTGTGAAGCTGATGGCGTTTGATCGGGCAGTCAATACTTCTATTGGTCTTCCTTTCGTTCGGACTTCACCAGATCATGGAACAGCGTTTGATATTGCGGGTAAGGGAATTGCTGATGCTACGAGTATGAAGGCAGCAATACATTTAGCGGCTGAGTTAGTTAATCAAAGATTGGCTAAGAAAAATGATGAATGATTCTGTCTATAAATATAACTTTTCACGAAGTACTAATTAAAAGTCTTTAAAACCCATTAGAAGCAGTATTTTACTCATAATCTTAACTGTTTCCTAGTGTTAAGACTCCCACCCGAAAATCCACTACTAACCGTCGATTTTTCAGCCACTGACGACCGAGTAAAAGTTCTGAAACTCCATCACCTGCATAAACAGGGATATTAAACTCTTGTCCATCTATTCGCACTTTTCCAGCGTAGATATCAAACTTTGCTTCCCCCTTTGCTAGTTGCATATTTCGTTCACCTAAATACACCCAATCAAATTCCTCTAAATCCTGCTTGTCAATGGCTAGCCAGCCTGAAAATCCTGTATCTAGCATGGCATCGACAGATAATTCTATACCATCAGCAGTAATCAACTCTATTTCAAAAAATAGCTGTTCCTCATCACCAAAGCTGCCTTGAATCATATTGTGCCAGCTATCCCTGTTTCATTAATCCGAAATATAAACACCGGAGCATTCGGGCGATGCTGGCGAGACTTATTTATAGCAGCTAATTCATCTGTATCAATAAAATAGTCTCCACTTTCAGGTTCAACAGCTATATACCAGTTGTAGTGAGTTTTGATTAACTCTGGTTTAACTCGGTCAAAAATAACTTTACCGCGTTGGTAAAAAGCCTCTTGTTGAGCTTTCCATTGAGATTTTTTTTCTTCTGACCACTGAACATCAGGGAATATTCTTCCCCGACGAACTGTACGAATAGGCTTTGGATCAGTCATTGTTATTTTTCCCAATCTATCTTGACTAATATTAGTTATCACTCTATATTAAATCTTTGCAACTGGCGCTCCCATCGGAAATACAAACTTTCCCCATCCACCTCATCTGTCTCTTCACTTTCATCAATGAGGTCTTGGTTTTTCTCATCTAATTCGCGCATATACTGCCTGAGTATACCCCCAACAGCGATCGCTCTACTTTTATGCAATTGACGGGTTAACTCTAAAAACCATTCTCTATCACCCACCAAATCTGACTCTTTCACCTGATACTTAAGAATTTCTGGGATAAGTAGTGACGGATTATGATGTTTTGCGTAGACGCGAAGCGGCTTGTCGCCAGACATCGCGCTAGTATGAACAACAGGCTGGTAATCAATCCGTAAGCACTGCTCCCATAACGCTACCCATTTGGCATGAGAAAGATAGCCATAACTGAAATACGAAGGCGGCACCATTGCCAAAATATGTAAATGCGGGTGTGCTGAGACTCCATCTCTACCTTTAGTTACTTCGATAGACTTCACCCAGCCTTTCGCAGGCCATACTTTCAATTCAGTAAATCGCTTAAAAGCTTTATTTATCGAATCCAAGTTTTCCCTGAGTTCCTTAATCTGGCAATTCTTTACAGTCAAGGTGACAAATAGCCAACGGTAGTTAGGGTAATCAGTGACAACCTGTGGGAGAATTTTGTAAGCTCTTGCTTTCCACATTAGCGATCGCCGCCACTGACAAACCGGACAGTGACGAACTCTACAAAATCGGGCATCGGATAACTTTAACTTGAGAATACCTTCTGATTCGTCTGGTAATAATTGAAATTTTAGCAACTCGGAACATATTTTCATGCGCCACGCATACTGGCGAAAATAATGTTCGTCTGCTTTGGCGTAATAATACAAAACTTTATCAGTATTAGCTCTGTGCTTATCCCAAATTTTACCTATAGGCGAAACTTCGGATAAACTTTGTAAGTTTTGATTTTTCTGAAACTTATCTTGAGACGATATATTAAAAGCAATAAAGTTACTGTCTGAGGCTTGAGCAGACACGAAATCACCAAATCAGTTTGTATTAACGCCCCAAATTAACGCAAGTTATACGGTCAAGCCTCAGTAAAAGTATTTAAGTAAACAATAAGACTAATGCTGACTCAGATGAGTCATTCTTTGTTATAAACTACTCCTGAAATCGCAAAGCTCAGGAAGTAGTATTTTCGTCGGGTGCTTCAAACTTATAACCATAGCCACGTACAGTTTTAATAAACTCTGGTACGCTAGGATCGACTTCCATCTTCTTGCGAAGCTGACCAATATGTACGTCAACCACCCGGCCATCTCCTACGTAGTCGCAACCCCAGATTTTCTGGATTAACTGTGGGCGACTCCAAGCCTGATTAGGATGACTTGCCAAAAAATGTAAAATATTGAATTCCAGTGCTGTTAAAGCGAGAAGCTTATCGTTTAGTATTACCTCCCGTCCCTCTGGGTTAATTACTAGCTGCTTGAAAATGATCCGTTGTGTTGGTGAAGGGTTGATGTAGCGTATCCGCCTCAAAAGAGCTTCTATTCTAACTTCTACTTCTGCAAGACTAAATGGTTTAGTCATGAAATCATCAGCACCTGCACTCAAGATTTTAATTTTATCAGCCTCATCAGTCCTACTAGTTAGTATCAGTACTAAAACATTAGTACGACTCTGCATTTCTTGACAAAGGCTATAACCATTAACATCCGGCAAATTCCAATCCAGAATTACTAAGGCTGGGTTGAATTGCTCAAACATCGATAAGGCAGTCTTACCATCTGCTGCTGCCTCTATTTGATATTTCCGACTCAAAAAACGATGAACGAGATTTCTCACGCCGAAGTCGTCATCAACAATCAGAATTTTAGGAGTAGTAGCGGTAATCATAACCATAATGCTGCCTATTGTAGATTGGGCGATTCGCTGTTGTCCCAGTTTTGCTGTCCGTGTTTCTGTTGAGAGTGGATTCACGCGCGTCTCTGCTGAGTACGATCGCTACTGTAGTACTTGTATACAATTAATTTTTCATGAAGCTTATGAAAACTTCAGCCACCGTAATGCTGATAAATTGTATGATCTTTGTATAATTTTGAATTTACATTGTATATTTGTTGACTTTTATACTTAAGACAAGTGTAATGCGAGACAATTTTTATAATCAAAAACAGTCTAGAGAGACACCAGACGCTACGACAGTTTCCTACAACTTTGGAAAAGCAATGTACTCCCTGGTTAATTAGTGATTCACAAAGACCCACAAACTAAGCCATAAGCCAATTTAGATTCTACCCAATCCTACTTGAACTAACTGGTATCTGCTCCTGAAGAAGGACTACGAAAATTCACCCAGCGTGCATTTACATGTAGCTACCCTTATAAGCATATACTATACTACAAATTTCAGCCTGAGACTATGACAAGCCAAGGACGCAAAAACAGCTTTAACAGACAAAACTTGGAGTCAGCATAAATTAGCAATAGCTTTAGGCATTACACGTCAAACAGGTTCCAAATTTTTGCAGGTGAGTCAGTTTCTCGATCTTGTTTTGTGCAAATTTGCCAACAGCTAGGGTTATCTTGGCAAAAGGTTGCTGGCTTACCTGAGAATGTGGCATTTGAGGTAACTACTAAGACGCAAATCAAAGGTACTGACCTCGATTTTAGGCTATTTTAGATAGAGTCTTTAATAAATTAGAATAAAGCCTATTATTTGAAATTTATTTAAACAAGTAAATATTCAAAATAGAAATTTTAAATATTTTATTAAAATCAATATAAACAAAAATCTCTTTTAATAGTTCAATTTGACTATATTTGCAATGGGTTAAATGGTATAAAATATTTTAATTAGCTACTCTATCTCAAGAGAGATTTTGAATAGATTCAGCCTAGAGAAAGAGTAATTAAATATATTTATTCCGTTAAATTGCTATTAATATCGTCAGCAAGGAATACCTATGGTTAACAATTTAGTAGGCGGCATCATTCCACCACAGCCACCAATAGAAGGACAATCTGATGCTCATGTCTTGAAATCTCGTTTAGAATGGGGCGAACCAGCTTTTACAATACTGGATGTGCGCGATCGCAACACTTTCAATGAAGGTCACATTATGGGAGCAATGCCCATGCCTATAGATGAATTGGTAGAGCGTGCAGTACCTTCTTTAGATAAGAGTCGTGATATTTACGTTTACGGTGCGAATGAAGAAGAAACTGCCCAAGCCGCGCAACAACTGCGTTCTAATGGATTTGAGCATGTCTCTCAACTGATAGGTGGTCTTGCTGGATGGAAGGCTATTGGTGGCCCAACAGAAGGGATTGTTGAATCAAAAACTCCCGCAGGTGCAGACGACTACAATATCGTAGATCGGCTAAAAGATCACGAACAAAATCAGCCAAAGGGAGGTACTAGCGCGACGGAAGCCATCAAGAAAGGAGCTAGTAACCTCAAAGACAGTATTCAAGAAGGAGCTAGCAATCTCAAGGAAGGTATTCAAGAGGGAGCTAGCAATATTAAAGAAGGCATTAGTGAATCTAAAGACAGAGATGATTCCAATGTCAGCTCTTAGGCAAAAATAACTGAGAAAATTAGCCATAGACCTCTTGCAGAAATCAAGAACAAAAACCCCACTATATCTTTGACTTACATCAAAGTCTCCCCTGTCTACTTGCAGGGAGAGGCTACAGGTGGGGTGTTAGAGAATTTGCCAAGAGGTCTAATCTTGATTTTCTATGAGCAGAGAAGTCAAAATTCACAATTCGAAAGACAGAAGATTTTGACTTTTAATACTGTCCTCCACCATAAATAAATTTTGCAAGAGGCTTCATGAATTACACTCATAAGGAAAGATGAAAATCTATCTTGCAATACCCAATACAATATTTTGAAATAGATTTAATGTTTGCTCTAATGTTCAAACAAATCTTTAAATTGCAATAAATCTAAGGATACTATTGTTGGCAGAAATTCAAAACATTCTTGAGCAATTTTCCAACGTTCTTCTCTTTTGAGCATTTCTGTTAACTTCTGCTGCACACTAAGTAAGTAACGCACATCATTGGCAGCATAACTAAGTTGAGCTTCAGACAGACTAACGGCGTTACCCCAATCAGAACTTTGAGAGCTTTTATCCAGTTCTACTTTTTCTAACTCTTGCACCACATCTTTGAGTCCGTGGCGATTTGTGTAAGTACGGGCTAACTTACTAGCAATTTTGGTGCAAAAAACAGGGCTAACCTGAATCCCCAGATTGGCCCGCAAAGTGGCAATGTCAAAGCGAGCAAAGTGAAACACTTTTACAACATTGGCCGCTTCGAAGAGTTTTTTTAAATTTGGGGCCTCAGTTTGTCCTTTGGCTATGCGAATTACAGTGACTTTCCCTTCTAGGTTGCACAGCTGGACAAGACACAAGCGATCGCGCTGTGGCAATAATCCCATCGTTTCTGTGTCAACTGCGATCGCTGTCGATTCTAAATACTGTCCAAGGGCTGCGTCACTGAGATCGCGATCACTTACCTGAAAATCTTGTAATGTCATGAATTGTTCAAAAATAATAGCAGTGTCCAACAGATACAAGTCTTGTCAGACACTACATTATTATTGTGCAAAAAATCATAAATTAAATCTACCTAGTGCGAAAAAAGATTTGTGTCAGGTAGACTTCGCCTTGATTATTAGTAGCAACACCAATTCCAGTCAGGTTGTAATTTCCTTTCAGATTCTTTAGATGTCCGGGACTGTTGATCCAACCAGTAACAGCTTCCTCTACGGGGTTGCTATATCCTCGGTTAAAAGCAACATTTTCCGCCGCACTGTTGTAGCGAATAGGGATAGCTTTGACTCGCCCTTCAAATCCCTGATGGCTAAATGGAGTTTTACCCTTAGCCATATTCTGACTATGAATTCTTGCCTGTCGAGTAATATTTGCATTTAGGGTCAACTTTGGCAGTCCTTTAGAAGCCCGATATCGATTAATTTGCTCAAAAACTGATTTTTCTAGCTCAGTAGTTTTAAAAGTAGGAGTCGATATTGCAACCTGACTGGAAAAAAGCGACAACAGCTTATTACGGGTGGATGTATTCGTAGAAGGATGATTTGGTATCGGAACAGTCGTTAATCCACTAGCAAGGACAAGCGCACTTAAAGCGATGCCAAAAGCAGTTTGTCGGAACATGGAGAATTGCGTGATGTGTAGAGATATAAGACTTCTACTCTACCTTATTGTTCCAACGATATATACCACGATACTATTAAGGATTGATGAATTTCGGCAATCTGGCTAAATCCTTTACAAGAAATAGAAAAACTCATTTCCAATTGTCAATATTTCAATAGTTCCTTTTCATAAAATCACGGTTATTTTTGCTGAAAATTTCAGATTTTCATGAATTACTAAAAAATAATGTGGTTTAAATTACATTTGTCTATTAAATACTACATGATTCAACATTTAATTTATAGCGGTTCTTAATTGCATAAAATACAGACCTAATCCCCAGCCCATTATAGGGAAGGGGAGTAAGACTCAAAGCCTCTCTACTTTTAGGAGAGAGGTTAAACTGTATTGCTTCCATTCGATAACCGCTATATAAGACTTACACATCAGGTATAAAATGTCGGGGCATTCATATAAATGCATTCGCGGAGCATCTCGTAGAGAAGCGGCTTCCCGCAAAGTATTGCCCCTACGGTAAATCATTTCACTGCCTTTTTACATAAGTCCTAATTTAGAACAAGCTTTTTCCCCAGACTGAAGTCTGAGGAATTTGCGAAAACTTTTATGAGAGAGATTTTGAATCTTACTCCCCAACGCTAGTAGGTAAGGGGTTGCTCTTGTTAGGTCTGTATTCTATGCAATTGAGAACCGCTATATCAGCGAAAGAAAATTTGTGTGAAGTAGACTTTGCCTGCACTATTGCTGGCGACACCAATCCCCGTCTTATTAAAATTGCCTCTGATGTTGGCTAGATGCCCTGGACTTTTGAGCCAGCCTTGAACGGCTTTCGTCGCCGGGTCAGTATATCCCTGGTTGTAAGCAACATTTTCACCAGCAGATGTGTAAGAAATGCCGGTTGCTTTAATACGCTCTGAAAATCCTGTATGTCCAAAAGGAACTTTCCCACTAGCCATATTCTGACTATGAATCCTGGCTTGATTATCGATAGCAGAATTACGAGTTAGTGCTGGTAGCCTTTGGGAAGTTCTGTAGCTATTAATTTGGTTGAAAACCGATTGCTCTACAGCAGCAGTATTGATACTAGATGCTGCAATTTTGAAAGCATCACTTGATATAGATGAAGACACTGGTGTAAAAGTTGAATTTGTTACAGGAGTAGCGATCGCTCCGCTACTGAGGACAATAGTGCCTAAAGCAACGCCGTAGATTGTTCTTTTAATCATGTGCTGAAAGTAAACTTCCAGACAATCTAATCAAACTAATCTAAATGTGACAAATTGCTTATAGGTCTATATATTTCTGTTTATGCTCTTTTTTGTTCAAACGCGACTACAAAACTTTAAAATTCACAATCTTACGAAAAAAGTGCTGTTTATGAAAAATTTCCCTCTACCATTAGGAGTATTTTCGCTATTTAAACAGCATAATTTTCTCCACTAAAGCCTCTGTACGGCTAGCTTTGGTTGAGAGTTTCTAACTCTTCCTGCACCACACGTAACACCCGTGCAATATATTCTGCACGCCACTGTTCTCGCTCTTTTGTTACTTTTGCATCTGGTTCGTAAGCTTCGATCTCAGTAGCCGATAAAATACCTTTAACCTCTAGTAACCTTTCAATGGTATCCAGGCGCTCATGCAGCACAGACACCTCGCCAGTCAAAGCCATGACCATCGCTAACAATTTATCGATTTGTGGATTGTCTAAGTAAACAGGTCGTTTGCCCTTAGCTATTTTTGTCATCCTAATACCAATTCTCCAAAAGTAAGACTACATACACAAAACAAAGAAACCCAGATAAAATCTGGCTTTCTCAATTACGAATTACGAATTGGTATTTACTTCGTTGCAGCAACAACAAACCAAGTGTTTAGGCTGCCTGAGTTACCATTTTGAAAAAGACCATTAGTTACTTTTGCTTTCCATGCCCCATTAGGGACAAACTTCTCGAATGTCTTATCTGCTGCAAAACCAGCCTCAGTAGCTAGCGTCACCAAATCCAGATCGCGTACTGCACTCCAGAAGGGTTCGTTGTTGTTAGCGGTTTCCCAATCAAAAATGAACTGTGTATAAACATCTATATGATGATATAAGGGTGCTTCCAGATGGAGCATGATTCCACCGGGAGCCAGTAGACGATAAGATTCTTGCATGACTTTACGGACGGCTGGCGGGGGAATTTCATGCAGCAAAATATGAGAAACCACTAAGTCAAATGATTCATCTGGAAAGTTAGTATGTTCGGCATTTTGCTGTGAGAAGTGTACCCGTTTGCCTAAATCTTCGGCTCTTGCATGAGCGTAACGCAACATGGGTGCGCCGACATCAATGGCATGGACTTCTGCATCTGGGTAAGCATCTGCGTAGGGTAATGTACTATTACCAATAGAACATCCCATATCAAGAATTTTTCTGGGTCGAAAGTCTGGATACTCTGGCAGAAGGTAGTTTTGGACTATAGATAGCCCCATATCATTATTCAGCGGCCCCAACCAACCAAGACCATAAAGGTAAGCGCCGCGATCGTAGGTTGCGCCAGCAGCTACATCATCAGCAGTGAATTCACTGTGATATCCTCCAGGCATACAGTGAATGTCTACAGCTTTTTGATAATTAGGTATTTGAAAATTTGGGTCGAGGGTTAAAGTACCCAGTTCACTACCACGATCTTTGGCACGCTCAATCAATTCTGGCAGTTGTCTGTCAACACTGGTATTTACAGCATTCCATAATATTTCCTGGTTGATGCGCTTGAGGGCACTAGTCCATTGGTAGTAGGGTTCATGCTGCATTACTTCCCGAATTTCATGGCGATTTTGGGGAGGACGCTGATGTTCTTGTTCAAACTTCGGCTTGGCTAGTTTTTCATAAACTACTTTATTGCCAGGAGAAATATTCCTGAAAATATGCTTTTTCAGACTTTGCACAAAGTTTTGACGTGCCAACTCATCATGAGTGGGTTGTGGTAGCATAGCGTGTTGGAATTGTTGATCCATCATTAGCTTCCTCCCAAATATTTTACGTAGATTTACGCTGGATCTAATAACTTAGCTACCGTTTGTACATCTTTATCACCGCGTCCAGAACAGTTAATTACAATCCGAGGACTGCCGCTTAGTTGGGGACATAAGGTTTCAAGATATGCGATCGCATGGGCTGTTTCTAATGCTGGGATAATCCCTTCCAATTTCGATAATCGCTGGAATGCAGCCATTGCCTCTGCATCTGTCACACTATAATATTCAGCGCGACCGGTGTCTTTCAAATAGCTATGTTCTGGCCCCACACCGGGATAATCTAACCCTGCACTAATTGAGTGCGCCTCAATGATTTGCCCATCCTCATCTTGTAATAGATAGCTCATTGCTCCGTGCAATACACCAACTCGCCCTTTTGTCAAGGTTGCTGCGTGTTTTTCGGTATTAACACCTTCTCCTGCTGCCTCAACCCCAATGAACCGGATAGAAGGCTCATTAATAAACTCATAAAATAGTCCCATTGCATTGGAACCACCACCCACACAAGCCAAGAGAATATCAGGCAGTGTGCCCCACTTTTCCATTGCTTGGGCGCGAGTTTCTTGCCCGATTACTGCATGGAAATCACGTACCATCATCGGGTAGGGATGGGGGCCTGCTACTGAACCAAGGATGTAGTGAGTTGTTTCCACATTTGTTACCCAATCGCGGATTGCTTCCGAAGTGGCATCTTTCAGGGTTCCAGTTCCCGCTTCCACCGGACGCACTTCTGCCCCCATCAACCGCATTCTGAAAACATTTAAAGATTGGCGTTCCATATCATGAACGCCCATATAAATTACACATTCCAGCCCAAAACGAGCGCAAACTGTGGCTGTAGCAACTCCATGTTGTCCAGCACCAGTTTCGGCAATAATCCGTTGCTTACCCATGCGTTTCGCTAACAAAACCTGACCAAGAGCATTATTGATTTTGTGAGCGCCGGTATGATTTAAATCTTCGCGCTTTAGATAAATTTGTGGCCCAGTGCGATCGGGTCGGGCATAATGAGCAGTCAGGCGTTCCGCGAAATACAATGGTGTGGCGCGTCCCACATAGTCTCGTAACAACTGCTGTAATTCTGCTTGAAAACCAGGGTCATTGCGGTATTGCTGATAAGCTGTTTCTAATTCAGCAAGGGCAGGCATCAGCGTTTCAGGTACATACTTACCGCCGAAGCGTCCAAAGCGACCTAACGCATCGGGAACCTGAGCAGTTGAACTTGGAGAGAGGGGAGTGGTAGTCACAGGCTGTTTTCAATGACGGAAATGACTTAATTATTATAGAAAAGTCTGGGGCATATCTGGGTATATCTAGGGAATGGGGAATGGGGAAGAAGCAAGGGAGCAGGGGAGCAGGGGACAAGAGGTGAGAACTTGAAACAAGTCTTTCCCCTTGTCCCCAAGTCCCCTTGTCCCTAAGTCCTCTTCCCAATTCCCAATTCCTGGCAATGGATTTGTAATGCTAGCCTAGAAATTGATATCCCAGCAGAATGGTTGCGTAGAAGTTTCCACTGCCTTTGAAATTTTTCTTAACAAATATTTTATGTCTTCTTCCAATTCTAAATCTTCTGACAAAAGCTTCGTCTACCGCGAATTTGGTAACGACAACTCCGCCGCCACAGAAAGACCAATTCCAGAACTACCCCCACAACAACAAAATCTTAAAGTACAAGCTTCCCGCAAAGGACGCAAAGGCAAAACTGTCACAGTGATTAGCGGTTTTCAAGCTAAACCAGAAACCTTGGCAGATTTAGTGAAGCAGTTGAAAACCCAGTGTGGTACAGGTGGGACACTTAAAGATAACGAAATTGAAATTCAGGGCGAACACAAACAGAAAATTGTCGAGATTTTGACCAAGCTAGGTTATAAAGCCAAAATTAGCGGTGGCTAATTTTGAGTGCGGTTTCCCGCATCTTAACCGCGACTTCGATTGAGAAAGGGAATGTTATCTTTGAGAGGTACAAACATGCTTGAACAGTGGTAGAAGAATACCCAACAAGCTATTTTTGGTGAGTTTAATAGGAGGTTTACATGGATTTAGTTCGGCTTCTGTGTGCCATTTTCGTGCCGCCTTTGGGAGTTTTTTTACAAGTAGGTTTTGGTATAGATTTTTGGATTAATATAGTATTGACGCTTTTTGGTTACATTCCTGGAATTATTCATGCAGTATGGATAATTGCTAAGAAATAATTCTTTGTACGAGTAGATTGGGTGTAAGCATCTCTACAGAGGCAATTAATCAATTGCCTCTACAAAAAGATTTTTGAGTTGGATGTCTGCACGGATATATCACAACACTATATTTCTTTTACTTACAGCAGATTGCGCTCTAATCGAATATACGTAGAGACGTAGCAGTGCTACGTCTCTACAGGGTTTTGGGTTTTATATATGTACTTCATTTACCTGAAATGTGCTGTAAAAAACTCTAAAGACACGATAAATCATGTCGATAAAGCATTAATCTCTGTGGCAGTCAATCCCGAATTAGCTCTCATTTTTTAACATCGCATAGAGTCTAAACTCTAGAAGCAAAGGGCAGATGTGTAACTGCCATTGCACAGTTGAGACATTCAAATCTTTGATTAAGCCAGTGCGTATATCTAGTACCCAACCATGAACCATAGGCGCTTTTCGCTCATAAAGTGCCTGACGCATGATAGAAGTTTGGTAGAGATTTTTCACTTGCGCCACTACATTTATTTCTGCCAAACGATTTAGACGTTCTTCTCTGGTTGGTAAGGCATCAATTTCTTCTTGTTTGTGTAAATACAGTTCCCGAATCGGATTTACCCAGTTATCCAGTATTCCGATGGTTCTCCCTTCTAAAGCCGCTTTAATTCCTCCGCAGTCGTAGTGACCACAAACGATAATATGTTCCACCTTAAGATGTAAAATTGCGTATTCTAAAACGGCTAAAAAGTTAATATCCGTTAGAGAAACTTGATTCGCAATATTACGATGAACAAATAATTCTCCTGGTTCTGTACGAGTAAGGTTTGTTAAGGGTAAACGACTATCAGAACACCCGATGTATAGAAAAGGTGGTGTTTGTCCCTTAGATAACTCTTGAAAGTAAGTTGGATCTATAGCTAATTTCTCCGCAACCCAAGCCTGATTATTTCTGAAGAGTTCATCAATGCTGTTATATTTCATCTTTCGTCAAATTCGGGAGATAATCTCATAAATATTTTAGCTGAATTACAGTTTCCGCTAAATCAGTATGAACTTGTTGCAATCTAAAATTTGAGAAAGATAACAGTCTTGTTTTACATTTTTACATAAGTAAGTGAGCGTAAATAATTGTCCTTGGGATAAGGCAATAGGCAATAGGTATAGGGTTTTAGCCTAGTTAATTTTTATTTACATAATTTTGATTTATTGTGCAATCTTGCTTACAGCATTAATATAATTATTGTATAAATTGTAAACAAGCGATTTAGAATTTAGAGATAAAATAACTATGTATAACTTTAGGTAAATAGCTAAATAAAGTAAAATTTATATCACCAAAACTCTGATTATTAAGACTGTCAATTTAAAACCTTCATCTAACATCTGTAGATATTTTTGCAAACTAAAAAAATTTTCTAAACAAAATCATTTTAAATCACACCCCAAGCCGTGCATTGAGTCAAGGAAGTGCGGCGTAACTTTTAAGTGCTATATCTTTAATACACAGAGACATTTATTTCCTGATAACAGTAAACTATCTTAACAAAGATGCAAAATTTGAGGTTGAGATATTCAGTTATCAGCTTCAATCGGGGGCAACAACTTTGCTCTCGTTATGATGGTTGATTGACCAACGGTGATCGACAGTCACAGAGGAAAATTCGCAAATTTCTTCTAGTCGTTTTTGTTGTACCGCAGCTTTACGGAGAGTAATAATTAGTTGATTTACCTGATGGCGTAAATCTGGATTATCATTTACCGCTAACATGGTTTGTCTTTCTAAAAGTTGAAGTATAAGTTCGTAGTGAATAGGTGAAGGTAAAGGAATTTGCTCCATGAAGTTCAATTTTGATTTCATATTTGGAATTTTGTATTAGTCAAATTTCATTTCTTGTAAATAAATTGTTACATAATAAATAACTAGTTGCTTATGGCTTTGATTTGATTAGCGATGAAGATTTGGCAAAGATATTGATAATAGTCGACAGCAAGTTGCTGCGTGTCTACGCATAGTATGCCCTATTAGTTGCCCTGCACTAAAAGGTACAGGGAAAGTTTTTATTTCAGAAATTCTTTGGTAATATATTGGCGATCGCAGCACCGGGATCTGGTTGTTTCACCAAAGATTCTCCAATGAGTACGGCAGATGCACCTGCTGTCAGCACTAAACTCAAATCATTTGGGTTGTGTAGTCCTGACTCGCTGACAACAAGGATGTTTTTCTCCTGCAATTGGCTACCCCTTGCAGCTAAAAGTTGGCAAGTGGTTTGCAAGTCAACAGAGAAATCTTCCAAATTGCGATTATTGATTCCTACTAAGGAGACCCCATCCAAGGCTAACACACGGTCAAGTTCTGCCAAGCTATGGACTTCAATCAAGGCTGCCATTTTCAAGTTGTTAGCAATTTTGAGGAAGTATTTCAAATCTTGATCGCCCAGGATAGCCGCAATCAACAAAATAGCATCTGCACCGTGAATCCGCGCCAAGTATATTTGGTAAGCATAGATGATAAACTCTTTGCATAATAGGGGCAAATCTACGGCAGCCCGAATCTTGGCTAAGTTTTCAAAACTACCTTGAAAGAACTTGACATCGGTTAGCACGGAAAGACAACTAGCACCACCTTGCTGATAAGATTGAGCGATCGCTACTGGGTCAAAATCTTCTCGGAAAACGCCTTTACTTGGTGAAGCTTTTTTAACTTCGGCAATTAACGCTGGCTTCGTCTTGCCTTGGCGCAAAGCGGCAACAAAATCACGGGTTGGCGGCGCATTCAGTACCTGCTTTCGCAATTCTTGCAAAGGAACCTTTTCCCGCATCAGGTCATATTCTACTTCTTTCTGCCAGACAATTTCTTCCAAGATATTGTTTGGCGCTGAATCAGGTACGGCAGCCTGGTAACGTAACATGGATACAGCAATAGCTGGATTAGGGGAACGACGACGGATTTGCATAATTAGTCATTTGTCAGTGGTCATTGGTCATTTGTCAGTGGTCATTTGTCCTTGTTTATTGACAAAGGACAAATGACAGAGGACAAATGACTAAATAGCTCGTTTATAAGCTTCGTCTAGGACTTCCGAGAGTGTCGGGTGGGCGTGAACTAGATGTGCGAGGCTTTGGACGGATTGACGGTTTGCGATCGCGGCTGACGCTTCATGAATTAAGTCTGAGGCGTGGAGTCCGAAAATGTGAACGCCTAAGACTTCTCCTGTGTCTTTGCGATATATCACTTTGGCAATACCATCGGCTTCATTTTCTGCCAACGCTTTGGAATTCCCTTTGAAGTAACTCCGACTTGTGGCGATTTCAAACCCTTCGGTTTGTCCCAATTCCTTCGCTGCGGTTTCTGTTAAACCTACATAGCTAACTTCTGGGTGGGTAAAAGCTGCTGCGGGGATGCTGCGATAGTCTACTATTCTTTGCCTCCCAACTATATTTTCTACCGCGATGATGCCCTGAGCAGAAGCCGCATGTGCTAACATCATCTTCCCATTAGCATCGCCAATTGCCCAGACATTTGGTACTACTTCACCAGATAATAGCACTGCCATGCGATCGTCAACTGGGATAAAATTCCGCCGATCGAGTTCTATACCCACAGACTCCAAACCAAGATTTTTGGTCGCCGGGATGCGTCCTGTAGCCACCAAGCAAGCATCTACTTCGATGACATCTACATCTTCTTTGGTTTTGAAATCTGCTAACTCAATTACCACTGGTGAACCAGGGGTAACTTTTTTGGCGTATATTCCCACTTTGGTTTCAATATCGCGGGGAGTAATCAGCACCCGTTCGGCAAGTTTGGCAATGTCGCGGTCAAATCCTGGCATTAACTGATCTAGGGCTTCAATCAAGGTGATTTCACAACCCAAAGCTGAGTAAACATCAGAAAATTCCAAGCCGATGTAACCACTGCCAATAATCGCCACCCAGTCTGGTAGCGACTCTAACTTCACACCTTGATCGCTAGTAAAGACAGTTTTGCCGTCTACTTCAATCCCTGGAGGTACAAAAGGAATTGAACCAGGGGAAAGGATGATGTCTTTGGCTGTGATGATTTTTTCGCCACCGTCTCCGGTTACAGCAACTTTTTGTGCCCCAGCGATTTTTCCCCAACCCCTGATAATATCGACTCCTAGACGTTTGAGACTGTTGGTTAAGTCCCCTTGAATTTTCGAGACGAGATTATTAGCATGATTAGCGATCGCTTGGCGATCGAATTCCACACTACCAATTTGAATTCCCAGCGATTTGAGGTGGTGGGCATTGCGTAACTCCCGCACACGTCCAGATGCCGCCAGCAGCGCTTTAGAAGGAATACAACCCCGATTAACACAGGTTCCTCCCATATCACCAGCTTCAATAATCGCTGTTTTTAAACCGCAACTTACGGCGTGTAAGGCTGCGCCATGCCCGCCTACACCAGCGCCGATAATGACTAAATCGTAATCAAATCCTTGACTCACGTTAGGTTCCCCGTCTGCTTCGCCTATTTATTCTCAACTTGACCGACAATCAGCGCAACCCCTTTAACAGTTATCAGTTATCAACGATCAGTTTTGTTGCTGGGTTTAAGCCCCCAGCACATAGTTATTCAGTGAACACTGGAAACTGTCAACTGATTTAAATCCCCTACCATCCGCCTGATAACTATTTACTGATTTAACGTTCGGGTGTTGCTAACTTCAATTATGATTCACTGACTTCGGGCGAAAAGATGGATGTTTTCAGTAATTATAGTCAAATCTAGATACTTATTTTAAAGGGAATGGGGAATGGGGAGCAGGGGGACAAGAGGTGAGAACTTGAAACAAGTCTTTCCCCTTGTCCCCAATTCTCCTTGTCCCCAAGTCCTCTTCCCAATGCCCAATTCCCGATTCCCAATGACTAATAACTTTACAGCGCCATCGCCTAACACCTAAGCTGGGTTTAGGATTCATCCAGAGGATTTACACAGGCGATCGCTCGATGTCTATTCCCCAAATTACTGAATTTACTATCCGCCGTCATGCCAACACCAAATCTTTCCAACGCGGCGAGGCATACTATGAGGCTGGTGCTGTTCATGCTGTTACCCAACGTGGTCATCTACTTCAAGCGGAAGTTGCAGGTACTGAAGCAAGACCTTATCATGTCAATTTGAGTTTCGATAGCAGTGGGTTAACCTCAGCAAACTGCACCTGTGCCTACAACTTTGACGGGTGGTGCAAACACATTATCGCCACGATGCTTGTCTGTGTGCGTGATTCAGAAAGTATTGAACAGCGCCCCACGCTAGAACAACTACTCAATCGCCTCGATAATATCCAAACCCAAAGGCTGCTGCAAGAGTTGGTAAATGAATACCCACCACTAATTGAGGCGATTGACCGTCATGTAGGTTGGATGACGAATCCTATTGTCGAGCAAACAAGCATAAAACCCTTGCGCCGCAGGACTATTGATCCGGCTCCTTTTCGGCGGCAAGTCCGGCAAATTATCCGGGATGCTGTGCGCTTCTTTGAGGAAGGGTGTGAAGAAGACCCGATTGCTGAAGAATTGGTGAGTGTGGTGCAAACTGCGGTAGCTTTTAGTGAACGAGGAGAGGGTGAAAATGCGATCGCTATTTTAGAAGCGATTACCTTTACTTGTGTGGAAAATTGGGACGATATTGCAGATTACGGCGCTGAAAATGATGAAATTGTTGGGGAATTAAATGAGGCTTGGTGTGAAGCAATTCTGACTGCTGAACTTACCCCAGAAGAAAAAGTTGATATTCAAATAAATTTGGAAGCTTGGCAAGATGAGTGGAATGCTGATTTTGGCCTAGTGATGGAAGCTTTACGGCAAGGTTGGGATTATCCGCCCCTAATGCAAGTTCTCCAAGGTAATATTACCGAAAGAGGAGCTTGGGAAGAAGACGTGCCAGACTATGCAGATGATTTGGCACTAATTCGGTTAAAAATTCTTGAGCGTCAAGAACGTTACCAAGAATACCTATATTTAGCAGAAGCAGAAGGACAAACCCAGCAGTATCTCACAATGTTAGGGCGTTTGGGCAGAGTAGAAGAAGCAGTGGATGCTGCTCAAACCCAGATGAACTCAATAGAAGAGGCGTTTGCTCTAGCGAAAGCACTAAGCGAACAGGGGGCGTTACAGCAATCACTAGATATAGCCCAGAGTGGGTTAAATTTACCAGGGAATTGTCAGTACGAATTAGGAATTTGGACAAGTGATTTAGCTGTTGAGTTGGGTAATAGTGAAGCTGCTTTATTAGCAATTAAGGCGGCTTTCCAAGTCAAGCCCTCTTTTGTTGACTACGAAAAGATGGCAGAATTAGCTGGGGAAAACTGGGAAACTGTCAAAACAGACCTGCTGAGAATTATTCGTACTTATAGTGGTTGGGGAACAGAATCAGCCAAGGTAGATATATTCTTGCATGAGGGACTAATTGATGATGCAATTGCGATCGCTAGTGAACTCAGTTCTTATTATTCAGAATTGATTCATCGCGTCATGAATGCCGCTATCCCTCACAATCCAACTTGGGTGATTGCTAATGCGCGTCGCCGTGCCGAAAAGATTATGGATGGAGGTAAGGCAGAATATTACTACTATGCGGTTGAATGGTTAAAAAAAGTTCGTGCCGCCTACTTGGAATCTGGGAAGAAAGCTGACTGGTTAAGCTACCGGGAAAACTTAATGCAAACCCACACTCGTAAACGTAAATTGATGGGAATGTTACAGCAAAGGGATATGGAGTAAAAACTATTATTTTTAAGCTTTCATTTGATGAGTTGTAGAGACGTAAAGTTTTACGTCTCTAGAAAGTTTTGATGATAAATCAACTAATCAAATTGAATGACATGAACCATTAATTAATAGTTTTCCCATTAATTTTGATGATTTAGTAGTAAGCAGTACCCTGTGGGAACATTGCGCGAACAGTGCTTAAAAATCCAGGAATAAAGTCCTGAATAAGAACTTGTTCAGCCCTTTTAAATAATGAGACAAACCACTAAGTCTATTTCTGCCGCAGCAATAGATAATTCCAAGATGTCTTCTTGTTGATGCAGATTGAACACCATCAATGCCTTTGAAGTTTGCAATCACCAAATTCTTGAGCTTTTAAATTGAGATTTGCCCAAGATATTAACCTTAACGGCAAAAGATGAAGTAAGATTCACATCTGAGACAGTTTCCGTATAATTCCATAGTTACGGACAAAAAATAGTGCAGTGCGATGATTAATAAATATCCTCAGAATCTTATAGCGTCCTACTTACCACTGAGTATGCTTGTATTACTCAGCAGCATCTCTTCTAATCCACTGAAAGCTCAGGCTGTTGATACTACACAATTACCAACTAGTACTCTCATCCTTTCACAACAACAACTCCCACCACCACAAGATTTACAACCACCCGTACCTTCGCCAGTTCCCTCACCTGAACTGCCTCAGCCACTTCCCCCACCAGCAGAACTATTTCCCCCCTCTGTCCCAACTCCCACACCTGATGAACCACTACCTGGTAAGTTTCCTCAAACTATTGTTGTTGAACGGTTTGAAGTTCTTGGTAGCACAGTTTTCAGTCCCGAAGAGTTAGCCCTCGAGACTGCTGAATTTACCAAACGACCAATCTCGCTGGCTGAAGTGTATCAAGCACGTTCTAAAATTACTGACCTATACGTCAGAAATGGTTATATTACCTCTGGTGCATACATCCCACCCCAAACAATCCAATCCGGTGTTGTAAAAATTCAGGTGGTTGAAGGTAAATTAGAAGATATTCAAGTAACTGGAACTCGGCGGTTAAATCCGAATTATGTTCGTAGCCGCCTAGCAATCGCTACATCACCGCCTCTAAATCGGCAGCGTCTACTAGAAGCGCTACAACTATTGCAACTGAATCCTTTGATTCAAAACGTTTCTGCTGAACTCTCCGCAGGATCGCGGACTGGTTCGAGTCTCCTAGAAGTCAAGGTTAGTGAGGCAAAAACCTTTAGTAGCCAGATAGTTCTTGATAATGGGCGATCGCCTAGTGTTGGCAGTTTTCGCCGCCGATTACAATTGAATGAAGCTAACTTATTGGGATTGGGAGACGCTCTAGGTGTCGCTTACACTAATACCGATGGTAGCAACTCCCTTGACGCGAACTATACATTACCACTCAATCCCCGCAATGGCACACTGACTTTCAACTATGGCATCACATCAAGCAATGTCATTGAACCTCCTTTCGACGTTTTAGATATCCACTCAGATTCTCGCTATTACGAACTGACATTCCGCCAGCCAATAGTTCAAACTCCGACACAAGAATTCGCTCTTGGATTGACAGCCTCGCGACGCGAAAGTGATATTTCGTCTTTGCTACAGAGAGAAGGTCTTCCCGGCTCTGTACTTTCACCTGGAGCTGATGAGCAGGGACACACTAAGGTATCTGCATTCCGATTTTTTCAAGAATGGACGAGTCGTAACAGCCGTGAAGTCATCGCCCTCCGCTCTCAATTTAGTTTGGGTATAGATATCTTGAGTCCCACGATTAATCAAAATGCTCCCGATAGCCGTTTTTTTGCTTGGCAAGGGCAAGCGCAGTGGGTACGCCTTTTAGCTCCTGAAACCTTAATGTTGTTTCGTTTAAATACGCAACTTGCATCTAGAACACTTCTGCCTTTAGAGCAATTTGGCTTAGGTGGACAAGATAGTATTCGCGGCTATCGTCAAGATTACCTGCTGACGGATAATGGCACTTTTGTTTCTGCGGAAGTTCAAATACCAATTCTGCGCTTACCCAAGATAGATAGCACGTTACAGGTTGTTCCCTTTGTGGATTTTGGTGTTGGTTGGAATAGTTCAGATAGAGAGAATCCCAACCCTAATACTTTAGCTGCTGTTGGTCTGGGGTTGCGTTGGTCACAGAGCGATCGCTTCACTTTTCGTCTTGATTGGGGCGTTCCTTTAATATCAGTTGAATCAAATGAGAGAACATTACAAGAAAATGGTCTGTATTTCAGTTTACTGTATAATCCTTTCTAAAATTTAGGTGTTAGAAACAGTTTATTCTCTTACCTTATCTACAATAGGCTTCTCTAAAGAGACGCTACTTCGACCTAGGAGTACATTAACGGGGGGTTCCCGCCATTAAAAACTAAAAATCAGACGGTTATTTATATAATTTGAAGTTCCTGCACTACTCAGAATAAAAATCCGTAAATATACTATATATTCTATTCAGCATTTGATTTTATTCTGGGTATCCTAAGAAAGACAGGTTGGGCTAAATAGACGAAGGGACAAAGCTTATAACTTGTCTCTGGGACTTCCAGTTAAAAAATTTTCCAACCAATGATCGTGGTTGTAGGGTGTGTTATCGCGATAAGGTAATGCAACTGTTATCTGTAGGTGGTACGTTACTTGCCATGACATACCCTACTGGATAATTTATTTTTTGGAAGTCCAAATGGGTCTAGAGAACAGCTAGAACTTCTACCGCAAAACTGATTGAACAATTAGCCATATTATTCAAGAGGTCAATCATAAATAAAATGGTTGGTTTGCAACTCACACCAATTTTGTGATGCCTGCGGCTGGCTACGCCTACGTAGGTGGTGACAAATTTTATGAAGCAAGTTTTGCTAGAAGTTAAGACTTTCAGAACGCACTTCTGGGAGTTGTATTTTTCAGACTAAGACAAAAATATATGAGAATTTGAGGAACAGCCATGCTAGGAAATGAGCGGGAAAAAATACGCCATCTGTTGGTCATCAAAGACCTGCAAGGGCGGAGAACTGTCCCCCTACGAGAGACTACTTATTCTCTGGGGCGGCATCCTGCAAACACCATTGTCTTGGTTTCCCGGTCAGTATCAATGCAACACGCAATTTTGTTGCGAGTGACTGTTCCAGAGACTGACCAATATGGCTTCCAAATTATTGATGGCAACTTCAAGGGGAAAGGAAGTACTAATGGCTTATTTATAAATGGTACTAAATCCTTTTCTCATAATCTTAGAAATGGAGATACCATTGACTTTGGCAGTCATCAAGCTCAGGCTAAATATTATGCTATTTCCAACATTTCAGAAGAAGCATTTTCTGAATCTTTTGATGTTGAAGACTTATCTGGCTTCCTGTCAGAGCAAGCCAGTCCTGCCAATCCTTTTCAAACCCTAGCTATCGATCCCAGCTTGGAAGCAGCTAGTGAGTCTGCCTTAGCTCGCCTAGCATCTTTCCCTGAACTCATCCCCAATCCAATTATTGAGATGGATTTTGAGGGAATAGTGACTTATATCAATCCTGCTGCTACTCTCAAGTTTCCCAAACTTAGGGAAGTTGGGACAGAACACCCAATATTAGCAGGACTCCTGAGTACGGTTAAGAATTTAGAAAAAAATTCTTTTGTGCGGGAGGTGGAAGTAGATACAGAAGTTTTTGAACAATCCGTTCTCTACCTTCCTCAAAGTGATTTAATTAGAACTTTTATTATTAGGGATATTACAGAGCAAAAACAAGCTACAGCCGAATTGCGTCAGCGCGATCGCTTGCTGCAAGCAGTTGCAGAAGCCGCTAATTATTTGCTGGGGGAAATGAATTACGAAACTGGTATTGAGCGAGCTTTAGCTATACTGGGCGAAGCTGCCAAGGCAGATCGTGCTTATCTTTTTCAGAACCATCTCCATCCTGCTACAGGGGAAAGAGCAGTCAGTTTGCGGTTTGAATGGACGCAATCTTTAATTGAATCTACCCACCACCATTGGCAGAATCAGGTTTATCAAGGTTCTGGATTAGCCCGTTGGTATACTGTTCTTTGTAGCGGCCAGTCAATTAGCGGACTCACCCAAAAATTTCCGATCGCCGAACAAGAATTCCTCATTAGAGATGGCATTCAATCCCTTCTTTTGGTGCCTCTCCGCTTGGAGAATGAGTGCTGGGGCTATCTTGGCTTGGCAGACTGCACCTTTGAGCGTCATTGGTCAAAGCATGAAGAATCTACACTTTTAACAATGGCCGCTAGTATTATTGGTGCCCGGCAACGTCAGCAAGTAGAAGAAAAGATTCGCTATCAAGCCCTCCATGACATGCTGACAGGGTTGCCCAATCGCCTACTATTTAACGAACTGCTGAGTAAAACTCTGCCCAATGCCACTCGGAATGGCGAAAGTTTAGCTGTGATCTTCCTCGACTTGGATCGCTTCAAGGTAATTAATGATACTCTGGGGCATACCTTGGGAGACCAATTGTTAAAAAACGTCGCTCAAAGATTACAAGATTTACTCAGAGGGGGAGACACTATAGCCCGTTGGGGAGGCGATGAATTTACTATCTTACTCCCGCGAGTCACTGATATTGAAGAAGTAACGCAGGTGGCGTACAGAATTTTACAAACCTTAGAAGATCCTTTTCATCTCCAAGGGCATGAACTTTATGTGACTGCCAGCCTCGGTATTGCGTTGCTTGATAACAACAGTCCTGATGCCGAAACACTAATCCAGCACGCAGATGCCGCTTTATACTACGCCAAAGACAAAGGGCGGAATAACTATCAATTTTACAGTGTTTCTCTGAGCGCCAAGAATCCTGAACTTCTGACTTTAGAAAAGAGTTTGCGCTATGCCCTAGAACGTGAAGAATTTACGGTGTTCTATCAACCTCGTGTGAACATTGGCACAGGAGAAATTACTGGTATGGAGGCACTGTTGCGTTGGCAGCACCCAGAAATGGGATTGGTAGCACCCAGTGTCTTCATTCCCCTCGCCGAAGAAAGCGGATTAATTATCGCCATCGGCGAATGGGTGCTACGGACAGCCTGTATGCAAAATAAAACCTGGCAAAATTCAGGATTGCCACCTATAACTATGGCTGTCAATCTTTCTCTGAAGCAGTTCCGCCAACCCAAATTGGTGGAGATTATAACCACAGTTTTAGAGCAAACTGGTCTAGATGCCCACTTTTTAGAATTAGAAATTATGGAAACCACAGCCATTGAGGACTTGGGTTTTACCAGAACGGTGTTAGAGGAGCTAAAGCAGATGGGTGTTAACATCTCCATTGATGACTTTGGTACGGGTCACTCCTCGCTCTCGCGCTTACAGCTTTTGCCACTCCACAATCTCAAAATAGATCAGTCTTTCATGAGAGATTTGAAGCCGGATTCAAAAGTATCTCATATTATCCAGGCCATAGTTACCTTGGGACACAGCTTGGGATTGAAGTTGACAGCCGAAGGGGTGGAAACAGCAGAACAATTGGAGTTCTTGAAATCTATTAACTGTGAGGAGGTACAGGGCTATTTCTTCTACCGCCCACTTCCTGAACAGAAAGCAACAGAAATTCTCGAAAGTAAACGACCAATCATCTAGTACCGCAAGGCGGAATTAAAAATTAAAAATTAAAAATGAATACAGCATAAGCATTTCATTTATTTATGGGTGGTTTATTTCCGCCGTGTTGTACTAGTACAAGAAAAAACTGTTTGTACCAGTAACGATACAATAGCATTCATCATAATTCGTAATTCCTAGGGGTTGATACCCCCGTTCCCATAAACAGCTTGTTTTGTGTCGGGGGTAAAATTCAGTCACAAAACATAATTACGAATTACGAATTGTTTATTGTCCTGCTGCCGACTTTTTTCGTCCTATGCTGCCAGTCATCTATTCCGACGAATTTTTAGATCACAAGACTGGAAAATACCATCCCGAAAAACCAGAACGTTTAACTGCGATCGCAAATGCCCTAAAAGCAGCTACATTCGCAGATAAAATTGACTGGCGATCGCCTACACCAGTATCAGAACAGCCATCACTGATGTCTATGTTGGTTAAAGCTCATAGCCCAGCCTACATCAAAAAACTTTGGCAAATCGCTTCTAGTGGCGGCGGCCCTTTGGATGGAGATACGCCAGTTTCTCCACGCAGTTATGATGTGGCATTGTTGGCAGTCAGTGCATGGCTAGATGGTGTTGAGGCTGTATTAAAGTCGGCTAATCCAGCTTTTGTATTAGCACGTCCCCCAGGACATCATGCAGAAAGTGATGCTGGGATGGGCTTTTGCCTATTTTCTAATGCTGCGATCGCCGCTTTCTTTGCCCTCGAACAACCCGGAGTTAACCGCGTCGCCATTCTCGATTGGGATGTGCATCACGGTAATGGTACTCAGGCGATCGTCGAAACTGAAGCACATATCGCCTACTGTTCCCTACATCAATATCCATGTTATCCCGGTACTGGGAGAGCCACAGAACGCGGCTTTCATAATAATGTATTAAATTTACCAGTACCTCCTGGTAGTGATATTGCAGTATATCAGCCGCTATTTGAAAGGCAAGTCATACCGTTTTTAGCCAACTTTCAAGCGGATTTATTGATTGTGAGTGCTGGTTATGATGGCAATGCCGCCGATCCTCTAGCAAGTATCAATTTGCAGCCAGAAGACTATGCTTTATTTACTAATTATTGTCTAGGGCTAACTCGTAAAATTCTGTTTGGCTTAGAAGGTGGTTACGATTTTGATACTCTTTCTCAATCAGTTGTAGCGACAATTGAATCCTGTCTACTTTAAATTTTCTTGTTCCCCTGATTACCGAACAAAAGTTCACAAAAATCAAGCAGGCAAAGGTTTCCTGAACTGAAGAGTTGGGGACAAGTCTCTCCTGACAGGTGTAGGTTTTTTATTTGTGCATGAGTGGGCACTCTCAAACAGAGTTCTAAACGTGGTTCAAATAACGAAATTTCGTTCTTGGGTGGGAAATCAGAAATTAACATTTGAGTTCTCAACCAACGGAAAAACCCTATTTCAGTCACATTTGTTAAATACCTACACCTGTGAGACAAGTCTCTCCCCCTCTTCTTCCTTCAAGGATAAGTTTTTTAGCATGTCGAAAATAGTTGAGAAAATTCTCAAGTGTTTAACGTAGTTTGGTCGTTTCAGGATTTAAGCATCGGTTGAAATAGTTAAAAAATGACCAAATACAAAATATCTACCCTTGTAAGCCCTTTTCTTCCTTGTTTCTTCTTTATGCCCCATACTTAATGCACTTTTTTCTCAAGTTCATCAAATCTTCAGAAATAAAAATTTTGAATGGGGTTCTGAAAGAGCTAAAGTTTTGTTAAGATGCAATTGCTAGCAGTTTCTCAGCGAAATTCACCTATCAGGGTGTGGAGAAATAAAAAGTACTAGCAGCACAAATTTTCAAAGGTGAAGCAATGACCACCTATATTTTTTTCGGTGAAGCCCTACGGATGTTGACTAATGCCTATTTGATATCAGCAGTACTGTTAATAGCAGCTTCTGGTATAGGTTTAGCGGTAATTGAAACAATAGAAAAGGCAGGAGAACGCTAAGTTTACAGATGGCAATTGTAGTTATTGCCAAAAACCATTGGGTGCAAGTGTTCGCCGTGGATAAATCTTGGGAATACTAAAGCATGAAAGTCTTATAGCGTTACAGTCTTACCTGTAAATCTACCAAACATATAGGTAACTGTAGCGCTATTTAGACTCTAGCCAAGGAGTTACTACAGATGAGTCTATTCAACGCTGTGTTGGGTACAGAAAACCAAACCCAAGCAGCACTCAATTCAGCGGAAGCTTTTGCTGTTATTGTCTTGGCGGCAACAGCTTCAGACGGTTATCTTTCTGTTGAGCAAGCAAATTCTATCACTTTTGTGCTGTCTCGGATGAAACTTTTTACAGGTTATCCTCATGAGATGATGAATAGGCTGTTTGACCAAATTTTGGGTATTCTCAAGGGGGATGGTTTTAACACTTTATTTGATGCGGCAAAGGATTCTCTATCTCAAGACTTGCGGGAATCAGCATTTGCAGTAGCCACTGATTTAGTCTTAGCTGAAGGTGTTGTCGCTGAAGAAGAAAAAAGCTTTTTAAACGATCTATATCAAGCTTTAGGCGTTTCTCGTGAGATAGCACTACAAATCATGCAAGTAATCTTAATTAAAAACCGGGGATAGCAAAATAAAGCATCTGCTTAATTAAACTATATAAATAGCTTCTAAAAAGGCGTGCCAAAGGACTTAAGCTTCTTTGGCACTATTTTTGGTGTTATTGTGAATAGACTTAAATTTGGGACTTTTTCGAGAAGTCGCAAATCTTGTTGTTCAATGCAGTATTATGCCATAATTCGATTTTATAATTTTGAACTTTAAATTGTAAATTACTTATGCGTTGTTCTGCCACCCTAACCCAACTGGTTGAAGTTCTTTTGGCCAGTCCGATAAACTTATCTGAAACTGCTTTAACACAAGTAAGTTGCGGTATACAAACAGATAGCCGTACCCTGAAGTTGGGTGAAGTATTTGTCGCTTTGCGAGGCGATAAATTTGATGGACATAAATTTGTGCCAACTGCGATCGCAAAGGGTGCAATAGCTGCAATTGTAGATTTTGAATACGAAAATCCCGGTTTTCCGGTGTTACGGGTAAAAGATACCTTAAAGGCATATCAACAAATTGGCAGATGGTGGCGCGATCGCTTTAATATTCCTGTAATTGGCGTAACAGGTTCTGTGGGTAAAACAACAACCAAAGAATTGATCGCCGCAGTTTTAGGAACAAAGGGGCGAGTTCACAAAACTTATGGCAATTACAACAACGAAATTGGTGTTCCGAAAACTCTCCTAGAACTTGGCGCAGAAAATGACTACGCTGTGATTGAAATGGCGATGCGGGGTAGGGGACAAATTGCCGAACTTACACAAATAGCGCGTCCAACAATTGGAGTGATTACTAATGTGGGGACGGCACATATTGAATTACTGGGTTCCGAAGAAGCGATCGCTGAGGCAAAATGTGAGTTGTTAGTCGAAATGGCTGCTGATAGTGTGGCAATTCTCAACCACGACAATCCTTTATTAATGGCCACGGCGGCGAAAGTTTGGCACGGAGAAGTTTTAACTTACGGCTTTTCTGGTGGGGATATTCAAGGGCAGTTACTTGATAACGACCAGGTGGAAGTTGCAGGAATCCAATTGCCTTTACCGCTACCTGGTCGTCACAATGCGACTAATTTCTTGGCAGCTTTAGCGGTGGCAAAGGTGTTGGGGATTGATTGGGCAAGCCTGAAAGCAGGTGTAGAGGTGGATATGCCCACGGGACGATCGCAGCGATTTACCTTGCCCAATGATGTGATAATCTTAGATGAAACTTATAATGCTGCACCAGAAGCGATGATTGCATCGTTGCAGTTATTAGCAGACACACCCGGAAAGCGGAAGATTGCCGTATTGGGTGCAATGAAAGAACTAGGAGAGCGATCGCAGCAGTTGCACCAGCGAGTGGGAGAAACAGTACGAAAATTGAATTTAGACGGTTTATTGGTTTTGGTAGATGGAGAAGATGCCGAAGCGATGGCTATTAGTGCCGAAGGTATCCCATCGGAATGCTTTGCAACTCATGCCGAGTTAGTGGCTAGGTTGAAGACATTTGTGCAAACAGGCGATCGTTTATTGTTCAAAGCCGCCCATTCCGTGGGATTAGATCGGGTTGTCAATCAGTTACGTGCAGAATTTAGCCGATGAATCTCCCGCTAGAAACCCAACGTCTTATACTGCGAGACTTTGTAGAATCAGATTGGCTAGCGGTTCATCAATACGCTAGCGATACTGAAGTTGTGCGTTATTTGACTTTTGGCCCTAATAGCGAAGAAGATACCAAAAACTTTTTGCAAAGAGAGATTTCATTACAAGGAGAAGAACCCCGTCAACATTTTGCCTTAGCAGTGACTTTAAAAACCCAACAGCAATTAATTGGTATCTGTCGCATATCCGTTAAGGATATTGATAATAAAACAGGCTCTATTGGATACTGTTTTACTAAGAAATTTTGGGGACAAGTATATGCAACAGAAGCTGTAAAAGCAGTTGTGTCATTTGGTTTTCAGGAGTTAGGCTTACATCGCATATTTGCGACTTGTCATCCAGAAAACATTGCTTCAGCACGAGTTATGCAAAAAATTGGAATGCAGCAAGAAGGATATTTGCGAGAACACCATTGGATTAAGGGAGAATGGAGAGACTCTTGGCTATATGCCATCCTTGAGCATGAATGGAGAAGTCTAGATTTTAGACGTTGTTGGAAAGGCTAGGGCTGTTACTGTAACGTCTTTGATAAAGAATTGCTCCAAAATTAGTCACCAAACACGTGATTGCTAGCCACAGCAAGATATAAGTAGGAGCCATCACCACGCCAATCATGAACCAAGTATATACGTGCAGGATCATTACAGAAGCGAAAAAGCTGGCAATTCCAGCAGATTGCCATACTTGATGTGATGGGCGACGTAAGGCTACCAGACCCATTGTTAAAATTGTGACAAGCAAGTTCGCTGGGACGAGAAACGCACAAATACTTATGCAGTTACCACGAGAGAACTCTACTAAGGTGTTAAAATCGAGCATTAATGTTGTTGGGATAGATGTTAGCTTTTTAAGAACTTAATTTATTTTAAAATAACTAAATTTACATTAACAGATGAGTGAGTAATCACATTGCAAACATAACATAAATTAAAATATTGAGTTGCGTTTTGATACTACTCAATAGTTAGTTAATTATAAAGATTTTGGATAAGTAGGGTGGAAAACACCCACCCTAGCTGAATTAACCCGGTAAAATCACGGTATCGATAACGTGTACCACACCATTATCAGCTTCGATATCTGCTGCTAAAACTGTGGCATTTTTAACTTCAAAACCATCTAAAGAATGAATTTTAATAGGTGAACCTTCCACAGAATTAACCGTGCCGAGTTCTGCCAAATCAGCCTTTAGCAGTTTTCCTGGAACGACATGATACTTTAAAATTCGCGTTAGCTGGGGAATATTTTGTAACAGAGTTTGGATAGTTCCCGGCGGTAGTTTGGCAAAAGCATCGTCATTTGGCGCAAAGACAGTGAAGGGGCCAGGACTTTTTAATGTTTCTACTAAACCAGCAGCTTGTACAGCCGCCACTAGTGTTTTGAAAGACTCAGCCGTAACTGCAATATCAACAATATCAGCCATATACCTGACCTAAATTTTTGCAAAAGATTTTAAAGGATAATAAACCTATTTGAAGTTTTATTAAATAGGGG
>NZ_JADEXU010000008.1 GCF_015206895.1 Nostoc sp. LEGE 12450
TGTAATCAATGGCGTTCAAGCTAGAGGGGGAAAAAGCAATTACAGTACACGACGTGTAAAATTTAATTCTAAAAACTCTGGTTAAAATTCTGTTACATAGCGGAAAATTTTAGCACCCACTTACTTACTTCATGCGTAGAGACTCAATTTTTTAGAACCTGTTTCAACAATACCTCAGTCTTCTATTTGAACTATTGACAAATTTCCCTATAAATGAATGAAAGTGCGAAGAAATTAAACTATCTCTTGCAACTTTTGACTGAGATACATCGCAATTCCTTTCTCGTAGTAAGCGGCTTCATTAATAAAAATAGGATAAACAGTAGACTCTCCCTCATAGAAAATATCTTTTCCTGCAAAAGTTAGAAACATTGGATCGCCTGGATTCAGAGGTTCATAATCTCTAAACTGAAGCTGGGGATGAATCATGGCTTGAATCTCCCCACTTTGTAGCCCGCCGTAAGCATCGCTTCTCGGATAATCGATAGTCTCAATATATTGATAGAGTGTAAGCTGGCTGCTTGTCTGCGGAATATTACCTTGGTTGCACCATTCAAAATAGTCTAAAATTGCATAAATAAGCTGCTCTGTTTGCTGAAATAATTCGGCATTTAAAATATTCTGAGCCACAGCACCAACTTCAATAACAAAACCCAATTCGCACAAAGAACGAAGAAAACCATTTTCTTTAGATTGCTGATTCACAAAAATCTTTACCATCGGATTGATAGAACTTAAATAAGCAGCTAACCGAAGTAAGAAAGGATTCAGATCGCAAAAAATCAGACTTAACCCCATGTTGGCAGTTGTGCTGTGCAAATCAACAATTACATCTACAAATGGCTGATTTTGCGGTTGCAGTACTTGTTGGATTGCTTTCGCCCGCGTATCTTCATAACTTGAGAGTTGAGGATTTTGTAAACCTTGATTGGTGAAGCAACGGTTTAAATCCCTGTCAATGTATCGTTTACCTTCTTCAATAGCTTTAAGATTGCCAAGTAATGGCAGAGTTTCAAAAGTTGTTCTGTTGATTAAATTTGGATACTGCTGAAACTTTTTGACTAGATATACTCCTGTTAACTCATTACCGTGGTTTCCTCCAACGATCGCAACTCGTTTAATCTCACTCATAACAACCTCACTGTCTCCCCTACCGTTATTGAGAATAGTGCAAGATACAAGATAGAAGTATAACTGTTGCTGACTAAATCTTGTAAAAGACTAACGCGAACGCTCCATGTTCGAGCCAAAATGTGATAACTGTTAAGCTGTTAGCTTTAGCACAAAAGGGGTGAAAATTTATGGAGTATAATTTTCAAGCGCTCGCTGAACTTTACAAAAACGCCCTCCTCAACGACGTACTCCCATTTTGGGAAAAATATTCTCTCGATTGGCAGCAAGGTGGCTATTTCACTTGCCTAGATCGCGAGGGCAAAATTTATGATACAGACAAATTCATCTGGCTGCAAAACCGCCAAGTGTGGACTTTTTCGATGCTTTACAATCAGCTAGAAAAACGCGAAAACTGGCTAAAAATTGCCAGCAATGGCGCTAATTTTCTCGCCCAACATGGTAGAGATAGTGATGGTAACTGGTACTTTGCTCTCACCCGTGAAGGAAAACCACTGGTTGAGCCTTACAACATCTTTTCTGATTGCTTTGCAGCGATGGCATTTAGTAAATATGCACTCGCTGGGGGCGAAGAATGGGCAAAAGATGTGGCAATGCAGGCTTATAACAACGTTTTACGCCGTAAAGATAACCCGAAAGGTAAATATAATAAAACCTATCCCGGCACACGCCCGATGAAATCGTTGGCTGTACCAATGATTTTAGCCAACCTGACTCTAGAAATGGAATGGCTGCTACCAAAAGAAGCCCTAGAGAATGTCCTAGCTGAGACTGTCCGTGAAGTGATGACCGATTTTCTCGACCTAGAACGGGGACTAATGTACGAAAACGTTGCCCCTGACGGTTTCCACATAGATTGTTTTGAGGGACGGCTAATTAACCCTGGTCACGGTATCGAAGCTATGTGGTTTATCATGGATATCGCCCACCGGAAAAACGACACCAAAACTATTAACCAAGCTGTTGATGTGGTTCTAAATATCCTGAATTTTGCTTGGGATAGCGAGTACGGCGGATTGTATTACTTTATGGATGCAGACGGTCATCCTCCACAACAATTGGAATGGGATCAAAAATTGTGGTGGGTTCATCTAGAGTCTTTAGTCGCATTAGCAATGGGCTATCGCCTAACAGGGCGTGAGATATGTTGGGAATGGTATCAAAAGATGCACGATTATGCCTGGTCACACTTTGCCGATTCAGAGTACGGTGAGTGGTTTGGCTATCTCAATCGACGCGGGGAAGTATTGTTAAACCTCAAAGGTGGCAAATGGAAAGGATGTTTTCACGTACCGCGTGCATTGTATCTTTGCTGGCAGCAGTTTGAGGCATTAAAGTGATATACATCAATAATCAAAAGCCACAGCATGAGGTTAGAGATATAAAGGGATTGAGGAAGCGATCGCATCTTGTTTCTCTTGGCTCATAGTCAGCGATCGTACAGGGTTATTTCCTTCTACATTTTCTCAGAAATGGTAAATCTTCCAAAACTGGATGCTTTCGAAATTCCCGTGTAATTTTTAGCTCTTGTTGTAAAACAGCTTCAGACATCTGGGAATACTAAATCTGGAAATACTAAGGATTTAGCAGTATGGTCAGCACTCTTGTTAGAATTCCCGGATATCAGATAACTGAAGAACTTTACAACGGTTCTAGAACCATCGTTTATCGAGGATATCGAGAGACTGACTCATTACCTGTAGCGATCAAACTGCTGAAAAATCCTTATCCCAATTTTAGCGAACTCTTGTCGTTTCGCAATCAGTATGTCATTGCGAAAAATCTCAACTCACCCCTAATCGTCCAAACTTATAGCCTAAAACCATACCAAAATGGCTATGCGTTGGTGATGGAAGACTTTGGGGGAATCTCTCTGACAGATTATTTCACCTTTGACCAGACGCTATATATCGCTTCTCTACAAGAATTTTTAGAAATTGCGATCGCACTCTGCAATACCTTAGATGTACTCTACCGAGAGCGGATTATTCATAAAGATATCAAATCCGCCAATATTTTAATTAATCCCGAAACCAAACAAGTTAAATTAATCGACTTTAGTATTGCATCTTTACTACCACGAGAAACGCAGACACTTGTCAATCCTAATGTTTTAGAAGGGACACTAGCTTATATTTCCCCAGAACAAACGGGGAGGATGAATCGGGGGATTGATTACCGCACAGATTTCTATTCTTTGGGTGTGACATTTTACGAATTACTTACGGGAGTTTTACCATTTGAATCAAACGATCCGATGGAGTTGGTACATTCTCATATTGCTAAACTTCCACCACTTTTAGGCAATAGAGAAGAGATTCCCCAAGTTATTTGTGATATTGTCATGAAATTGATGGCAAAAAATGCCGAATCCAGATATCAAAGTGCATTGGGACTGAAGTTTGATTTAGAAAATTGTTTACATCAACTACACGTTTCTGATAAAATCAAAGGTTTTGAGATTGGGCTTAGGGATGTTTGCGATCGCTTCATCATTCCCGACAAACTCTACGGACGAGAAACAGAAGCAGAAACTTTACTGCAAGCATTTGAGCGAGTCAGTCTTGGTGGAACAGAAATGATGCTGGTAGCAGGTTTTTCGGGTATTGGGAAAACCGCCGTTGTCAACGAAGTTCATAAACCAATTGTTCGGCAACGCGGTTATTTTATCAAAGGAAAATATGACCAATTTCAACGCAATATTCCCTTCTCTGCTTTTGTACAAGCATTTCGGGATTTAATGGGGCAATTGTTAACCGAAAGTGATGTCCAACTAGAGCAATGGAAAAATCAAATATTAGAAACTGTTGGAGAGAACGGTCAGGTAATTATTGAAGTCATTCCCGAATTAGAAAAAATCATTGGTGAACAACCACCAGCAGTAGAATTATCAGGAACGGCAGCCCAAAATCGCTTTAATTTATTGTTTCAAAAATTTACCCAAGTCTTTACTAGCGCGGAACATCCATTAGTGATGTTTTTAGATGATTTACAATGGGCTGATTCAGCATCATTAAAGTTGATGCAGCTATTAATGGCTGATACAGGTCATCTTTTCATCATTGGTGCTTATCGGGATAATGAAGTCAATCCAGCCCATCCATTAATGCTGACTTTGAGTGAAATTCAAAAAAGCCAAGCAGTCATTAATACTATTACTTTAACACCCCTGAGTCAATCCCAAATCAATCAATTAGTCGCTGATACCCTAAAAAGTACAGAAAATTTGGCATTACCCCTTTCACAATTAGTCTATCAAAAAACTAAAGGCAACCCATTTTTTGCCACCCAATTTCTCAAAGCCCTACACGAAGAAAATCTCATTCAATTTAACTTGGAGTTAGGCTGTTGGCAATGCGATCTATCCAAAATTAATCAACAAGCGTTGACCGATGATGTTGTAGAATTTATGGCGTTGCAGTTAGAGAAGTTACCCTTAGCAACCCAGAATATTCTGAAGTTAGCCGCTTGTATTGGCAATCAGTTCGATCTAACAACATTAGCAATTGTTTCAGAACACTCAGAAGTAGAAACCGCAGCTAAGTTATGGAAAGCATTGCAAGAAGGTTTGATTTTACCGATCGGTGATGTTTATAAATTTTATCAACAAGAGTCATTAGTCATTAGTCATCTGTCATTAGTAGATAGTCAAAAACAAATGACCAATGACAATGGACAAATGACAGTTTCTTATAAATTTTTGCACGATCGCGTTCAACAAGCCGCCTATTCCCTAATTCCCGATGACCAAAAACAAACGACTCATTACCAAATCGGACAACTGCTTCTACAACAGATTTCCGCACAAGCTAGAGTTGACTGGATTTTTGAAATCGTCAATCAATTAAATCACGGAACTGCTTTAATTACCCAACCAACTCAACGAGAAGAATTAGCTGGACTCAATTTAATTGCCTGTCGCAAAGCCAAAAGTTCAACCGCCTATCAAGCAGCGCGTGAATATGCGACAGTGGGATTGTTTTTGTTGGCAGAAAATACTTGGCAGCAGCAGTATGAAATGACCCTCGCCTTATATGAATTAGCTGCGGAAGTAGCAATGCTAAACGGTAACTTTGAGGCGATGGAACAGTTCATTGATATTGTCATTCAACAGGCACGCTCCTTACCTGAAAAAGTCAATGTTTACTGTATTAGAATTCAATCTCATATTTCCCAAAGTAAACTGACATTAGCGATCGCGATCGCCCAACCAATCTTACAACAGCTTGGTGTCACCTTTCCTGAAACACCGACACCATCAGATATTCAACAGGAAATCCAACAGATTGAGGAACTCATTGGAGATCGGGAAATCGCTGATTTGGTTCACTTGCCTGAAATGATCGATGCAGAAAAACTTGGTACTCTTAAAATTGTCAATATCATCAGCCCAGCAGCTTACCTCACTGGCTCTGCGCTGTACCCATTGCTGAATACTTTGTCCGTTAAACTATCAATTCAGTACGGTAACACATCGACTTCTGCTTTCGGCTATGCGAACTATGCCAATATTCTCTGCAATTTCTTCCAAGTCGTGGATACAGGATCGCAGTTTGCTTCCCTGGCACTCCAGATTATTTCAAAACTCGATGCCAAAGCAAGTAAAACAGATGTTTTGATGATGTTGGGGTTATTTGTTGTACACCGCAAATCTCACATTAAAGAAACACTACCCCTCTTGCAAGAAGGTTACACCACTGCCATAGAATTTGGGAACTTGGTACTTGCTGGGTACAATGGTCACAGTTTTTGTCTCAATTCTTTTTGGAGCAGTCAACCCCTCGCTACCTTAGAGCAGGATATTTGCGCCTACTGCCATAGTTTGATGCAATTAAATCAATTGACAACCGCAAATTATAGTCGGATCTATTGGCAACCTGTTTTAAATCTGCTAGGTCTTGCAGAACATACCACTTTTTTGTCTGGAAAAGCCCTTGAAGAAA
The DNA here is from genome assembly GCF_015206895.1 of Nostoc sp. LEGE 12450. Classification (GTDB taxonomy): domain Bacteria; phylum Cyanobacteriota; class Cyanobacteriia; order Cyanobacteriales; family Nostocaceae; genus Nostoc. Next base: position 6,075 of record NZ_JADEXU010000008.1, read on the forward strand.
CAGAATTTCTCCAGCAGCTACAGTCTGCCAAAGATGGATATGGATTGTATATTTTCCATTTGTATAAACTAATGCTTTGTTTCTTGTTTGGAGAAATTGAGCCAGCAAAAAATCATGCTATTGAAGTCAGGCGCTATTTTATGGCTGGTGCGGGATTAGTCACCGAACCAGTATTTTATCTTTATGATTCTCTGCTAACTCTGGCACAATTAAATCCACATTTAGATGAAACATCAGAAGCATTGCAGGGTGTCATAGAAAACCAAACCAAGTTACAGCAATGGGCGTATCATGCACCCATGAATTATCAACATAAGGTTGATTTGGTAGCGGCAGAAAAATGTCGAGTGTTAGGACAAAAAGCCGAAGCAATCGAGTTTTACGACAAAGCGATAACTCTAGCCAAAGCCAACGAATATACCCAAGAAGAAGCACTTGCTAACGAACTGGCAGCAAAATTCTACCTAGATTGGGGCAGACAGCGCATTGCTGGGGACTACATGATTGAAGCCTACTATGCCTATGCTCGTTGGGGTGCAAAAGCCAAAGTCGCTGACCTAGAAGCTCGCTATCCGCAACTACTTAGACCTATATTAGAGCAAACCCGTTCTCCTCTCTCCACTCACGAAACTCTGTTCACATTGGGTAGTGTCACCTCCAGTAGTTCGGCCATATCCAGTAATAATGTTTCTTTGGCTTTAGATTTAGCTACTATTCTCAAAGCTTCTCATACTATTTCCGCTGAAATCGAACTGGAAAATCTACTTTCATCGTTGCTGAAGATCGTCATCGAAAATGCGGGGGCTGATAAATGCGTGTTAATGCTCTTGCGAGACTCGCACCTGTTAATCAAAGGGTCAATTACCACAGGTTCAAAACCAGTTGTCTTGCAGCGTATTCCCATTGAAGATAGCCAGGACATTCCCCACAGACTGATTTACAAAGTCTTGCATGACAAGCAAACTGCTGTGCTGGTGAATGCAAGTGTCGATCGCACCTTAGCCAATGACGCTTATATCATCCGTCAGCAGCCCAAAAGTATCTTGTGTAGTCCGATTTTGCATCAAGGGAAGTTAATGGGCATTTTATATCTAGAAAATAATTTAGCAACCGGGGCGTTCACGAGCGATCGCGTTGAACTACTCAACTTACTCTGCGCTCAAGCTGCTATTTCTCTAGAAAATGCCCGACTGTATGAGCGATCGCTAGAAGATGCTCAACACCTAGAAGCAGCTTTACAAGAACTCCAGGGCGCTCAATTACAAATTGTGCAAAGTGAAAAGATGTCTGCGTTGGGTAACTTAGTTGCTGGCGTAGCTCACGAAATGAATAATCCTTTGGGTTTTATTGCTGCTAGTCTCAAACAAGCCAAACCAACGTTTGCCGATCTTATTGAACACTTGAAACTATACGAACAAAAGTTTCCTACTCCCGGAGATGAAATTACAGACCATGCTGAGGAAATCGACTTAGATTATAGTTTATCAGACTTGCCCAAGATGATTGATTCTATGTCTATGGCGTGCGATCGCCTCAAAAATATCAGCACCAGTTTACGTACTTTCTCTCGTGCCGATCGAGATTATAAAGTGCCATTTAACATCCATCAAGGGATTGATAGCACCATTCTTATTCTCAAACATCGTCTAAAAGCTAACGAACAACGTCCTGCCATTGAAGTTATCACCAATTACGGTGATTTGCCCCAGCTTGAATGTTTTCCTGGTCAATTAAATCAAGTATTTATGAACTTGCTTGCAAATGCTATTGATGCATTAGATGAATCTAATCAGGGACACTCTTTTGAAGAAAATCAAGCTCATCCTAACTGGATTACAATTACAACCTCAGTTGAAAATAATCTAGTTAAAATTGTCATTGCTGATAATGGTCAGGGGATGAATGAACAAGTCAAATCAAAAATATTTGACCATTTATTTACGACAAAAGCTGTCGGAAAAGGAACGGGGTTAGGACTCGCGATCGCTCGTCAAATTGTGGAAGAAACCCACGGCGGAAAATTGAGTTTTAACTCTGTTCTGGGTCTAGGTAGTGAATTTATCATTGAAATTCCGGTATGATTTTTGGCGGTTTTTGGTAAATAACTTCAAATATCTGGGAATACTAAATCTGGAAATATTCAGGATTTAGCAGCATGGTTAGCACTTTAGTCAGTATTCCCGGATATTGCATCACTGAAGAACTATACAATGGTTCCAGAACGCTGGTTTATCGAGGGTATCGAGAGGCTGACTCATTACCTGTAGCCATTAAATTGCTGAAAAATCCATGTCCGGATTTTAACGAACTCTTGTCGTTTCGGAATCAGTATACCATTGCTAAAAATCTCAACTCACCTCTGATCGTTCAAACCTACAGCCTCCAAGCATACCAAAATGGCTATGTGCTGGTGATGGAAGACTTTGGGGGGATTTCTTTGAAAGATTATTTCATCGCTGACCAGATGCGATATATCGCGTCTAGTGAAGAGTTTTTACGAATTGCGATCGCACTCTGCAACACCTTAGATATATTGTATAACGGTCGCATTATTCATAAAGATATTAAACCCAGCAATATTTTAATTAACCCCGAAACTAAACAAGTTAAATTAATTGACTTTAGTATTGCATCCTTACTACCACGGGAAACTCAAACCCTAATGAATCCCAATGTGTTGGAAGGGACACTTGATTATATATCTCCAGAACAAACAGGCAGAATGAATCGCGGGATTGACTACCGCAGTGACTTCTATTCTTTAGGTGTAACTTTTTACGAATTGCTCGCAGGGCAATTACCATTTCCATCAAACGATCCGATGGAATTAGTGTATTCTCACATTGCTAAACCAGTACCTTTAATACATAAAATTAACCCACAAATCCCTGCTATACTCTCAGAAATTGTCAGCAAATTGATGGCAAAAAATGTAGAAGACAGATATCAGAGTGCATTGGGACTGAAGTTTGATTTAGAAAATTGTTTAACTCAACTTCAAGAAACTGGTAAGATAAAGGGTTTTGAGATTGCCCGAAGGGATCTGTGCGATCGCTTCATCATTCCGGAGAAACTCTACGGTCGAAAAACTGAAGTATCAACCCTCCTGCAAGCATTTGAAAAAGTCAGTCTTGGGGCAACAGAAATGATGTTGGTAGCAGGTTTTTCTGGGATTGGGAAAACTGCTGTTGTGAATGAAGTTCATAAACCGATTGTGCGGCAACGCGGTTATTTTATTAAAGGGAAATATGACCAATTTCAGCGCAACATTCCCTTTAGCGCCTTTGTCCAAGCCTTCCGAGACTTAATGGGGCAATTACTTTCTGAATCAGATGCACAACTACAAGCTTGGAAAACCAAGATTCTGGAAACTGTTGGGGACAATGGACAAGTTTTGATTGACGTAATTCCAGAGTTAGAACGCATTATTGGCACTCAACCCCCAGCTACAGAACTATCAGCGACTGCTGCCCAAAATCGCTTCAATCTGCTGATGCAGAAATTTGTGCAAATATTCACTAGCATTGAACATCCCTTAGTTATATTTTTAGATGATTTGCAGTGGGCAGATTCCGCATCGTTGAAATTGCTGCAAATGTTGATGCAAGACACAGAGTATTTATTGGTATTGGGTGCCTATCGAGATAATGAAGTATCACCGATTCACCCCTTCATTTTGACTGTAAATGAGATCGTCAAAAATGGGGCAGCGATCAATAAAATTGCACTGCAACCATTAAGTCAGCCAGATATGAATCAGTTGGTGGCAGATACGCTAAATTGTGAATTATTGCTTGCCCAACCTTTGACAGAACTGATTTATCAAAAAACTCAGGGTAATCCTTTTTTTGCTACCCAGTTTCTCAAGGCATTAAATGACGATAAACTAATTATATTTGACTTAGAATCCCGCCATTGGCAGTGTGATATCGCTAAAGTCAGAGCCTTAGCAATTACTGATGATGTGGTGGAGTTTATGGCACTGCAATTGCAGAAATTGCCGAACCAAACTCAGAATATTCTCAAACTAGCAGCTTGTATTGGGGCGCAGTTTGATTTGCATACATTGGCGATTGTTTCAGAACAATCTTTAGAAGCAACGGCGGCTGATTTATGGAAAGCCTTGCAAGAAGGGCTGATTATTCCAAATACGGAAATATATAAATTCTTTATTCAATCTGATAGTGCCTCAATTTATGATGCCGCAGCTAATCCGATTTATCGGTTTTTACATGACCGGGTTCAACAAGCTGCTTATTTCCTAATTCCTGATGACCAAAAGCAAGCAACCCATCTCAAAATTGGACAGTTACTTCAGCAAAACTCCTCAGAAATAGAACGAGAAGAAAAACTGTTTGATATTGTCGGTCATTTGAATTTAGGACAGGCATTAATTAATCAACAGCAGGAACGAGAAGCTTTAGCGCAACTCAACTTAAAAGCTGGTGGTAAAGCCAGAAGTTCAACTGCATACGCTGCCGCCAGACTGTATCTACAAACTGGAATTGAGCTACTAGAGGTGGATTGTTGGCAACATCAGTATGAATTGACTCTGAATTTGTATGTCGCAGCTGCGGAAGCCAGTTATCTCAATGGTGACTTTGCGGGTATGGAACTCTTCGCAGCATCGTTGTTACAGCAGGCACAGACGATTTTGGACAAAGTGAAAATCTACGAAATTCAAATCGTGGCATTAGTGGCTCAGAGCCAAATTTTAGCAGCGCTCGCAGTGGGAAGAGAGGCTCTAGCGCAATTGGGGGTAGAATTCCCGACAGAAGTAGACGAAGCTTTAATTGGCAACGCCTTACAAGAGCTTAAAGAGCAACTCCAAGGCAGAGAGATTGCTGGGTTGATTGACTTGCCCGTGATGAGTGATCGCACCACCATCGCCGCAATGCAACTATTAGGTATGTTGTTTCCACCAGTGTTACTGGGAAGGCCAGGTTTAATGCCCTTGTTGAGCGCGACAATGGTGCGGTTATCGCTCCAATTTGGCAATGCCCCCACCTCAACGGCAGGATATGCGATTCATGGCATAGTGCTGTGTGCCTTTTTGGGTGAAGTCGAAATCGGCTATGGGTTCGGGAAATTAGCGCTCTCGTTGCTAGAGAGGTTGAATGCTCAAGGCATGAAGTGCATCACTCTCAACCTGTTTGGAACTTTCATCCAACATCGCCGGCAAGCGCTCTTGGTAACGCGACTAACACTGAAAGAAAGCTACACGGTTGGTATGGAAAACGGCGATTTTCTCTACGCTGGTTACAGCATAGTAGGGTACACTTATACGGCATTGTTCGCCGGTGTAGACCTAGAGGCCTTGACCCCTGAATTATCTGCTTATAGTGCTGCCCTGGCTCAGGTGAAACAAGATTCGGCACGTATTTATTTGGGCATGGTGGGGCAAACAGTGCAGCAATTGAGAGAAACGGTGAGCCAACCCGATTGCTTAATTGGCTCAATGTACGATGAAACAGTGATGTTCCCGAAGCACCAGCAGGATAAGGATCTCACAGCGTTCGCCTTTGCCTACAGCTACAAACTTTTGCTTGCCTATTCTTTTGGCAATTATCAGGCTGCCCTCGGCTATATCACCCAAGGCAAGTCCTATTTGATGGCAGTATCAGGAATGTTTTTTATTCCCCTCTTCCATTTCTATGCCGCCTTAACGCACCTGGCACTTCCCACACAGCCACAAGAGCAAGCTGAAATTCTCGCCGAGGTAGAAACCCATCAAACAGTTCTGCACCAGTGGGCGGAAAATGCCCCGATGAATCACTTGCATAAATGGCATTTAGTTGAGGCAGAAAAGTATCGGATTTTGGGCAACAAAGCAGAGGCGATCGCTCTTTACGATCGCGCCATTCAACTCGCCAAAGAAAACCAATTTCTTAACGAAGAAGCTTTAGCCAACGAACTCGCCGCCAAATTCTATCTCGATTGGGGCAAAGAAAAAATTGCTCAAGTCTACATGCAAGAAGCCTATTACTGTTACAGCCGATGGGGAGCAAAAGCCAAAGTTGTCGATCTAGAAACCCGCTATCCTCAACTACTCATAGCAATTTTGCAGAAACAGCAACTATCTTTCACACCCACGGAAACGATTTCCTCTCACACCCTCCAAAGTTCCAGCTTCGGTAATACTAGCTTTTCAGAAGCCCTCGATCTAGCAAGAATTCTCAAAGCTTTTCAATCTCTCTCTAGTGAAATTGAGTTGGAGAAATTACTCTCAACCCTACTTGAGGTGATACTTGAAATTGCTGGTGCTGATAAATGTGCGTTGCTGATGCCAAAAGGTTCATGCTGGGTAATTGAGGCATTATCCCAACTCGGACAGCCTGCCATTATCTTGCATTCGCGTAGCGGTGCGGATGCACTCTCGCTACCCATTGAAGATAATCAAACAGTACCTGTTGCCCTAATCAATCGGGTGAAAAATACCCTATCCTTGACTGTAATTGAGAATGCAGTAGTTGAGCCAACCCTAGCAGCCGACCCTTATATTCTGCGCCATTCACCCAAAAGTATTCTCTGTGCGCCAATTCTCAACCAAGGCAAGTTGATTGGCATTTTGTACCTGGAAAATAACCTAACGGTGGGAGCGTTTACTAGCGATCGCCTACAGGTTATCAAACTTCTCACTACTCAAGTAGCTATTTCTCTAGAAAACGCCCAACTTTATCATAAATTAGAGAACTATTCCCATACTTTGGAGCAAAAAGTAGAAGAACGCACCCAAGAAATAACAGAAAAAGCAACTCAGCTAGAAGCAACCCTGGAAAAACTCTACTCGACTCAAGCCCAACTCATTCAATCAGAAAAAATGTCTGGCTTGGGACAGCTAGTTGCGGGAATAGCTCATGAAATTAATAATCCAATTAATTTTATCTATGGCAACTTACAACCAGCAAGTGAATATGTTGCATCTTTAATTGAATTAAATAATTTATATCAAAAACTTTATCCACAACCATTGCCAGAGATTGCCGAAAAAGTTGCTGATATTGAACTAGAATTTCTGGTGAATGATTTACAAAATATCTTGTCCTCGATGAGGGTTGGAGCAGATCGCATCCGTCAGATTGTGCTGTCACTGCGGAATTTTTCCCGCTTGGATGAATCAGAAATCAAACCAGTAGACATTCACTCTGGGATTGAGAGTACGCTATTAATTTTGCAGCATCGACTTCAGAATAATAGTAAACATGCAGAGATTGCGATCGTGAAAGAATACGAGCAATTACCTTTAGTTAATTGTTATGCATCGGCCCTGAATCAGGTATTTATGAATATTATCAATAATGCCATTGATGCTTTAGAAGTATCAGATACCAATTTCCAACCGACTATTACAATTCAGACAGAATTAAAAAAATCAAACATATTAATTCGCATTGAAGACAACGGTATAGGGATGAGTAAGTCTGTACAAAATAAGATATTTAATCCATTTTTTACGACGAAATCAGTAGGTAGTGGTACAGGGTTGGGATTATCAACTAGCTATTCGATTGTGGTCGAAAAACATGGGGGTCAGTTAAGCTGCATTTCTGCACCAGGACAGGGTACAGAATTTATCATTGAAATTCCGGTGTAAGTTTCTACTCTTATTTATAAATAACTTGATATATCTGGGAACACTATATCTGTAAATCATTAGGATGAGCACAGTATGGTTAATACTCTTGTCAATATTCCTGGATATTGCATCAGCGAAGAACTCTACAATGGTTCCAGAACTCTTGTCTATCGAGGCTATCGAGATACTGACTCATTACCTGTAGTGATTAAATTGCTGAAAAATCCTTATCCGAGTTTCAGCGAACTATTGTCTTTTCGCAATCAGTACACCATTATCAAAAATCTTAACTCTCCTTTAATTGTCCAAACCTACAGCCTCCAAGTCTACCAAAATGGCTATGCGCTGGTAATGGAAGACTTCGGGGGGATCTCCCTCAAGGAATGGGGAGTCAAGGTCAGGCGACAATCTCTACAAGAGTTTTTAGTTATAGCGATCGCACTGTGCAATACCTTAGATATATTGTATCGGGAGCGGATTATTCATAAAGATATTAAACCTGCCAATATTTTAATTAACCCCGAAACAAAAGAAGTTAAATTAATTGACTTTAGTATTGCATCCTTACTACCACGAGAAACCCAAACACTGATCAATCCCAATGGCTTAGAAGGGACACTAGATTATATTTCTCCTGAACAAACAGGTAGAATGAATCGGGGAATTGACTATCGAACTGATTTTTATTCTTTGGGTGTAACTTTCTACGAGTTACTTACAGGAGAGTTACCATTTCAATCAAACGATCCGATGGAGTTGGTACATTGTCATATTGCTAAAATTCCACCACTTTTAGGGAATAGAGAAAAGATTCCCCAAGTTCTCTGTGATATCGTCATAAAATTGATGGCAAAAAATGCCGAATCCAGATATCAGAGTGCGTTGGGACTGAAATTTGATTTAGAAAATTGTTTGTCTCAACTACAAGTTACAAGTTCGATTGAGAGTTTTGAAATTGCGAGTAGGGATGTGTGCGATCGCTTCATCATCCCCGACAACCTTTATGGCAGAGAAAACGAAGTATCAACTCTACTGCAAGCATTTGAACGAGTTAGCCTTGGTGCAACAGAAATGATGTTGGTAGCTGGGTTTTCGGGAATTGGTAAAACTGCGGTTATCAACGAAGTTCATAAACCAATTGTGCGGCAACGCGGTTATTTTATTAAAGGGAAATATGACCAGTTTCAACGCAATATTCCCTTTTCGGCATTTGTCCAAGCATTCCGGGATTTAATGGGGCAATTGCTATCAGAATCAGATCGGCAAATCCAAACCTGGAAAAACAAAATATTAGCCGCCGTAGGAGACAACGGACAAGTTTTAATTGACGTAATTCCAGAATTAGAAAACATTATTGGCTCACAGCCAGCAGCTATAGAATTATCAGGAACGGCTGCCCAAAATCGATTTAATTTGTTATTGCCAAAGTTTGTGCAAATCTTCACAAGTATTGAACATCCTTTAGTGATGTTTTTAGATGACTTGCAATGGGCCGATTCAGCCTCGCTGAAATTGCTGCAATTATTAATAGTAGAAACCGGACATTTATTGGTATTGGGTGCGTATCGAGATAATGAAGTTTCACCCGCTCACCCCTTCATTCTCACTGTAGATGAAATCGTCAAAACTGGCGCAGCAGTCAATACCATTACACTACAACCGTTAAGTTTAGTCAATCTGAATCAGTTGGTAGCAGATACGCTAAATTGCGAATTATCCTTAGCTCAACCTTTGACTGAATTGGTGTACCAAAAAACTCAGGGTAATCCCTTCTTTGCTACCCAGTTTCTCAAATCATTGCATGAAGATGAATACATTAATTTTGACTGGGAAACACGACATTGGCAATCCGATATTGCGGCAGTCCGGTCGCTTTCTCTGACAGATGATGTCGTCGAGTTTATGGCACTACAATTACAGAAATTGTCGCTGACAACTCAGAATACTCTTAAATTGGCTGCTTGTATTGGGGCACAGTTTGATTTGAATACCCTGGCGATTGTTTCAGAAAAATCCCCGGAAATAACCGCAGATGATTTATGGAAAGCCTTACAAGAAGGTTTGATTATTCCGAATACAGAAATCTATAAGTTCTTTATTCAGTCTGAGAGTGCATTGGGTGCTAATACAGCAGCGAATCCAACTTATCGATTTTTACACGATCGCGTACAACAAGCCGCCTATTCCCTGATTCCCGACGACCAAAAACAGACGATTCATTACCAAATCGGACAACTATTACTCCAACAGATTTCCCCAGAAGCTAGAGTTGACCGGATTTTTGAAATCGTCAATCAATTAAATTACGGCACGGCTTTAATTAGCGAACAAACACAACGAAATGAACTAGCGCAACTTAACCTCATCACCTGTCGCAAAGCCAGAACTGCCACCGCCTATCAAGCAGCGCGTGAATATGCCGTAGTTGGATTATCTTTGTTAGGAGAAGACGCTTGGCAACAGCAATACGAAATGACTCTCGCCTTCCATGAATTAGCGGCGGAAGTGGTAATGTTATGCGGTGACTTTGAGACGATGGAACAGTTTATCGATATTGTCATCGGGCAAGCACATTCTTTATTAGAACAAGTCAATGTTTACCGCATTAGGATTCAAGCCAAGACTTCCCAGCGTCAACTCAGTGAAGTACTGGCGATCGGCATCAAGCTGCTGCAACAGTTGGGTATAACGATCGCCGAATCACCCACACCAGATGATATTCAACAGTCAATCCAAGAAATTAGCGAACTGATTGGCGATCGCAAAATTGCAGATTTTGTCTACCTCCCTGTGATGACAGATGCAAATAAAATCGCCATTATCCAAATTGCCAGTAGCATCATGGCAGCAGCTTACACCTGTGGATCTCTTTTGTATCCATTACTAGCTACCTTGTTAGTCAAATTATTCCTGCGGCACGGCAATATATCTGTTTCTGCTACTAACTATGCTTGTTACAGCTTAGTTCTCTGTAATATGCAGAATATAGATTTAGCTGCACAGTTTGGACAGTTGGCATTGAATGTGGCAGCAAAATTCGATGATAAAGCAAGTAAACTGGAAGTATTTTTCCTGCTGGGAAATTTTATCCTCCACCGCAAATCTCACCTCAAAGAAATGTTACCCCTCTTGAGTGAGAGTTATACCCTTGGGCTAGAAGTTGGAAACCTGGAATACGCTGGTTATGCGGTTCACAATTTCTGTTTAATTTCTTTTTGGTGCGGTCAACCCCTTGCTAACTTGGAGGAAGATACACGCACTTACTACCATGCATTAGTGCAACTGAAGCAATTGGGAGCAGCTAATTACTGTCTGATTGATTGGCAAGTAATTTCAAATTTACTAGGTTTGGCAAAGCATCCCACTATTTTGTCTGGATCGGCTTTCCAAGAGACAGAATTTATCCCCCTCTTGCAGTCTGCAAATGATATATATGGCTTATATATTTTCTATTCGTATAAGTTGATGCTTTGCTTTTTGTTTGGGGAAGTTGAGCCAGCTAATAAATATGCCCTTGAGTGCAAAAACTATTTGATGTCGGGTGCGGGAACAGTTGCCGAACCTGCGTTTTATTTCTATGATTCTTTGATAGCTCTAGCCCAATTGAATCAAATGTCAGGCGAGGTATCAACCACATTAGAAAGGGTGGCAAAAAACCAAACTCAGTTGCAGCACTGGGCGCACTATGCACCGATGAATCATCAGCATAAGTTCGATTTGGTAGAAGCGGAAAAATGTCGATTTTTAGGACAAAAAGCAGAAGCTATAGAGTTATACGATCGGGCAATATCTGGAGCTAAAGCTAATGAATATATCCAAGAAGAAGCTTTAGGCAACGAATTGGCAGCTAAATTCTACTCCGACTGGGGCAAACAGCGCATCGCCCAAGAATACATGACCCAAGCCTACTATGGCTATACCCGTTGGGGTGCTAAAGCCAAGGTTGCGGACTTGGAAACACGCTATCCTCAACTACTGGCTTCTATCCTCCAACAAACTCGCGCTGCTTTCTCGGTTAACGAAACCGTCTTCGCATTAGGAACAGTCACCTCCACTAGTTCTTCCTCCAAGGTCTCTGATTCCCTCGATTTAGCTGCTATTCTCAAAGCTTCTCAAACTATCTCAGGCGAAATCGAACTGGAAAAACTGCTTTCATCATTGCTTGAAATCGTCATTGAAAATGCAGGGGCTAATAAATGCGTGTTAATGCTTTTGCGAGACGATCGCCTGCTAATTAAAGGGTCGATTTCCGAGGGAACACAGCCAGTTGTGTTGCAGCGCCTTCCCGTTGAGGAGAGCCAGGATATTCCCCTAAAGCTTATTTATAAAGTTAAGCATGATAGGCAGACTACTGTGCTGCTTGATGCGATCGCCGATCTGAACTTAGCCAACGATCCGTATATCATGCGTCAGCAGCCTAAGAGTATCTTGTGTAGCCCAATTTTACATCAAGGTAAGTTGCTGGGCATTTTATATCTAGAAAATAATTTAGCAACGGGGGCGTTCACGAGCGATCGCGTCGAACTCCTTAACTTGCTGTGCGCCCAAGCCGCAATTTCTTTGGAAAATGCTCGACTGTATGAGCGATCGCAGCAATATGCCCAACAGCTAGAGGAGTCATTGGCTGAATTGAGTGGGAGTAACTCTCGGTTTGAGAAACTTGTAGACAATGTGCCTGGCATAGTTTATCAATACCGCATGGCTCCCGATCGAGTAATATCTCTGAGCTACATTAGTGCTGACTGTTACAGCTTGCTGGAAATTACTCCAGAACAAGCTATGTCCAATTGGCAGTTTCTCGACAATATGGTGCATCCAGACGACATGGCAAGTTTTCTACAGTCCCAAACTCATGCCATTCAAACTTTATCTTTCTGGCAGTGGTCAGGGCGAATTGTTACCCCATCAGGAATTATTAAGTGGATTCATGGACAATCACGAATCGAAAAGTTTGCCGATGGCTCAGTGGTTTGGGATGGATTATTCTTGGATATTAGCGAACAGCAAGCTGCACTACGCGAACGCAAACTTGCTGAACTTGCCTTGCAACAAAAATCATTTGATTTAGAACAAGCGTTAACCAATCTGCAAAATGCCCAATTACAAATGGTGCAAAGTGAGAAAATGTCCGCACTAGGCAACTTAGTTGCTGGTGTAGCTCACGAAATGAATAATCCCCTCGGTTTTATTGCTGCAAGTCTCAAACAAGCTAAACCAACGTTAACTGATATTATCGAACACTTGAAACTCTATCAAGAAAGTTTACCCAACAAAAGTGATAAAATCCTTGACCACGCCGAAGAAATCGACTTGGATTATAGTTTAGAAGATTTGCCCAAGATCATTGATTCTGTGTCTATGGCGTGCGACAGACTAAAAAACATTAGCACCAGTTTGAGAACTTTCTCTCGTGCCGATCAAGACTATAAAGTACCATTTAACATTCACCAAGGTATTGATAGCACGATTTTAATTTTGAAACATCGTCTCAAGGCAAATGAACAACGTCCCGCGATTGAAGTTGTCACTAACTATGGTGATATCCCTCACGTTGAATGCTTTCCTGGTCAATTAAATCAGGTATTTATGAATCTTATAGCGAATGCTATTGATGCCTTGGATGAATCTAATCAGGGACGCTCTTTTGAAGAAAATCAAGCTCATCCTAACTGCATTACAATTACAACCTCAGTCGAAAATAATCTAGTTAAAATTGCCATTACTGATAATGGTAAAGGGATGAGTGAAAAAATCAAATCAAAAATATTTGACCATTTATTTACAACCAAAGCTGTTGGGAAAGGGACAGGATTAGGACTCGCGATCGCTCGTCAAATTATTGTAGAAAAACATGGTGGAGCAATCGAAGTGAATTCTAAACTTGGTGAAGGAACTGAATTTGTGATTCAGCTACCGTTGTTGGCATAAAGGCATCACTGTTCCCCACCTGGTAAATTGTACGCTAAAACTGAAAGTACATGGAGTAAGCTTTTCAGGAATCGCTTTTTTCTGAAAGATTGGTGAGAAAGCTATGCTTATCGTGCTAATTTTAATCTAGGTTGAACGAAAAATCGTCGTTCCAGACACTTGAAAATTTCTTAGGTACAAAAAACCTTTTCTGAGATAACTATATAGGACTTAGGCGCGGGTAATCGGAAAACGAACCACAGAGGGCGCAGAGGTCACGGAGGAATGAGAGTTTTAGAGGGTTTTTGCGTAGTCGTACTATAATGTGCTGAAAATCAAGAGTTAAAGCCATTAGCCATCTGAATTAAAGCTTTAATTTTGTTTTAATTACTGCCTCATCTCTAAAGCCTACTAACACTGCTGTTCCATCTTTAACAAAAATTGGGCGTTTTAGCAGCATTGCATCGTTAGCAAATGCCTCAATCCACTGTTGATCAGTCCAAGTCTTCTTTTCATCTCCTAAAGCTCGATAAGACTGACCGGAGGTATTTCGCATGGGAGCAGATCCCAAAGACTTCATCCAGTTTTGGATCATCTCACTGTTGGGTGGAGTTTCTTTAGTATTGATGAATTCATATTCAATACTATTGCTTTGGAGCCATATCAGAGCTTTTTTGCAAGTGCCGCAGTTGGGAATTCCGTAAACTTGAATGGACATAAAGTAGTTAAGCAATAATTACCATTTTTATACATAATATAGCGGTTTTTGCTTGGGTGCAGTACAGTTTTTACCTCTCTCCAAACCTCTCTCCTAAAAGGAGAGAGGCTTTGAATCTTACTCCCCTTCCCTTGAAGGGAAGGGGCTGGGGGTTAGGTCTGTATTCCATGCAATTGGGAACCGCTATATAATCGACGTAACCCTTATTTTCAGTTTTTTTAAAGTTTATATTTTACTTCTTGTGGGTGCAGAGAGTTTATGAGAGTTTTGAACAGCAAGCACTACCCAGCCAAGAGAAAATAAGGAAAATATATTATGGTATATGCACAATCTGTAGTTTTAATAGCATTAGTATCTCTGTATTCGTTAAGCACGTACAATTTAGGTCGGTTATTACCCACATTAGTCTGATTGTTATTAGTCAGAATGAAGTGGTGCAGTATATTGCACTCTTACTAAAGCTAAATACAGAGGTAAACTATGTTTCCTTTTTGGGGTAATCCTTGCTATGGAAGCGAACCCATTTCGCACAAAGCTAGCTTAGAACGGAAATTAAAATTCTTGATTTGGATGCGAGATGATTTAGAGTCTAAACTGGCTGGCATTAATGCTTCTATTGATACTATTCGGCAGCAAATAGAACGCTCAGACTCAGCTAATTAAACTTCGTCTATCTTGAGAACCGTAGTTTTGTAGGTTGGGTGTAGCGATCGCGTAACCAACATAAAGAAGGTGGTAATGTTGGGTTGCGTTTCACTCCACCCAACCTACATAAATATATCTTTTTACAAAAAACCTCAAAAATAAAGCGATCGCTAGAATGCCCTATCTCTTCACGGCAATAGATGTATAATTACAAATCCTGAAACGTAGATAATTATTTCTCCCCTTTCCCTACCTCTCATAGCCATGAGGGGGCTTGCACAAGTGTGATAATTGGTGAAAAAATTGATCCGCGAGAGCCTAATCAGGTATTCTCGTTTGCAAGGGACGCACGAGGAAATCAGTGAAAGTTTTAGTTGTAGGTAATGGAGGACGCGAACACGCTCTGGCATGGAAACTGTTGCAATCTAAGCAAATTGAGCAAGTTGTCTGTGTACCAGGGAATGGGGGAACAGCAAGTATGGAACGTTGCCAGAACTTGCCCCTAGGAGTAGATGATTTTGAAGGCATCAGCCGATATGCTCTAGAACATGGGATAAATCTAGTAGTAGTAGGGCCAGAAGTACCTCTATCTAAGGGAATCACAGATTACCTTCAAGATAAAGGATTGATGGTATTTGGCCCAGTCAGAGCGGGAGCGCAAATTGAAGCGAGTAAAGCTTGGGCAAAAGCCCTGATGCAAGAAGCAGGGATTCCGACGGCGCGAGCTGCGGTATTTACGGAGACAGGAGCAGCAAAATCTTATGTCAAGTCTCAGGGAGCGCCAATTGTCGTTAAAGCTGATGGCTTGGCAGCTGGTAAGGGTGTGATAGTAGCTGAAACAGTTGCACAGGCAGAAAGTGCTATTGATGCGATTTTTCAGGGACAATTTGGTAGTGCTGGTGAATTTGTCGTCATTGAAGAATGTTTAATTGGGCAAGAGGTATCAGTTTTAGCATTAACGGATGGGTTAACGATTCGTCCCTTGCTACCCGCTCAAGACCATAAACGGATTGGTGAGGGCGATACAGGCGAGAATACTGGTGGTATGGGAGCATATAGCCCAGCACCCATTGCGACACCAGAGTTGATGGCACGGATTCAAACAGAAGTCTTAGAAAGAGCGATCGCAACCTTACGAGCTAAAGGCATTGATTACCGGGGTGTGCTGTATGCTGGCTTAATGATTGCACCCGATGGCGACTTGAAGGTTTTGGAATTTAACTGTCGCTTTGGCGATCCTGAAACCCAGGTGATTTTGCCATTATTAGAAACACCCCTAGAAGAATTACTTCTAGCCTGTGTACAGCAGCGATTAAGTGAATTACCGCCCATTGCTTGGAAAAAAGGAGCATCTGCCACTGTCGTTGCCGCTTCAGGTGGTTATCCCGGAGAATATGAGAAAGGTAAGGTTATTACTGGTATTGGCGATGCAGAGGTAACAGGAGCAACTGTATTTCATGCAGGTACAAAATTAAACCAGCAACAAGAAGTTGTGACAGATGGGGGCCGAGTATTAAATGTGACTGGAATCGGAGAAAATTTTGAGCAAGCGATCGCCCAAGCCTACGCAGGGGTCAAATATATTCAGTTTGAGGGCATATATTACCGAAGAGATATCGGTCATAAAGTAGTGAGTGCAAAGTAGGGAAACGAACCCTATAAGCGATCGCATTAAAAGCTCTCAATGAGTGTAAAAACACGCCTGCCCAGGCGAATGGAATTCGCCTGGTATATTTGCAAAGGTGAGATGCTCCCGATCGCATTTAACTATATTAGGACTTACACAAAGCTAGATGCTGTAGGAGCAATTCATGAATTACCCCTATTGGCTATTATTTGCGTAAGTCCTGATCTACTAAGCGATATTCCTTAATTGATCAGCATTTCAGCTTTTTTTAGTGCCATTCGTCACTCTTAAAGAGATATTTTTCACCGTGTTATATCGTAGTTATTTCAGAAATCAAATATGATTCCTAGATACTGCGATTCTATAAATCGAATCCGACCTATATCTTGTGACTTTTGCAACTTCTCCTGCTGTGTATCTCTTCGCTAACAGCCAGATTATTTTAAGCCTTTACTGTACAGCTTAAATACTGATTAACTCAGTTTTAATCTGCATCTTCTCTGTATCTTCACATAATTAGGTTAATTTTAAATTTTTAAATAAGCCCTCTAAGCTAGTCAGAGACTAGTTTTGAACTTTTCGGAGACATTGAGTAAGAGAAATTACCCTTGACTCATTAAGGAACAAACCAGATTATTGCTACTGTAAGGTGTAAGGAGACTTAATGAAAAAACTTCATCTACGCTCAATGCGCTCGACCATTTCTTCAGCGCTTAGCTTTGCAATGACTTTGAGTATGGTCGTTAACACGCCACTATATGCTCAAACCCTCAATTCACAATCGACTCCGTTAGATCACCTTAAGGCCGCACCTCGACCTGTATTTAAAAAAGGCAATACTCTGTTACCTTTGGGTCAAGCTCATTGTGGACTATCGAAAGATACTTACATAGAATTAGCTAACTATTGGGGCTATGGCCTACCAATACAGAAAGATAATTTGGCACAAGTCGCCCAAGCTAATCCTGGCCGCTACCATTTGATCGCATCCGTAGGAGAAGTGTATAGGTTTTATGACAACTATGATGGACGCCACCCTGAGCTACCGAAGCTCCCGCTGAGCACATGGTTACGTAACGCAAATGGAAACATCATTCTCAACGGTGGCCGACCGATAGTAAGTCCAGCTGCACCAGATCAGGCATTTCAACTCATCGGCGACTACTACGGAAAATCTATCAGACAATTAGAGATTACTGCTGGCCAACCTATCAAGCTTGTACAGAACCAAGGAGAATCTGGCTTGTGGGTTCCCCTGGACAACGATCCTGCACAGTTATACGGACAAGACCCTCAAGTAAAAGCTGACTTCACTAACTCTGGTCTGAATGACTGGTTCGCCTATATATCTCGCAACAAAGCACGACAGGAAGGAGCACTCAAAGAAAAGTTATTTAGTAACTTGCAGTCTCGACCTGTATACTCTTGGTACCAGGAACAATACGGTACTGAGCGGGGACGTTGGGCTGGATGGTCTTGGTATATGTTTAAATACGAAAATTTCCTGAATTCTCTTCAAAAGACAATTGTGTCTGATTATACATCTCCAGAGATGTATTACAACTTTCACAACTCTGGCTGGACAGGTATAGAGTACAATAGCGCCGTACCGTGGGACGCATTGACACAAGCGTTGAATAATATTTCTGGGGCAATTAGTCTCGGACAGAAGTTTACTTATCCTTGGGTAAGCATGGGTTGGGAAGATCCAGGTCAACCAATCTCCAGCCCAGATACCTTTATGGGGATGATGAAGACTTACTACACCGCAGGAGCCATCGGGTCTGTGGGTGGGTATTTCGTATGCGGTGGACCATTGTGGGAAGCACTCAACTACAACAAGCCGATTGGTGTCACAACTCCCACACTAATTAAGCAGTTAACAATCCAAGGTCAGGCTCATGCGTTGTTCTCACATTTAGAAGAGTACTTACGTAAGGGCGATCTTTTGCCAGGACCAAATCTGCATCCCTATCAAAGTTGGACTAAGGTATTGCCAGCAATGGAGTTTCCTGCTGAGGGTCAGACACAGCAAGTACAAAGTAGATGGGGTCTTATTACCATACCGACTGTTCGTGTACTGGCACGCAAAATTAGCGGCGAAGACCGTTGGCTAGTTACTGCTTGGGCAAATGTGGGTAGCGATCGCGATGTGAGGGTGAAAATTGATAACAAACTAGGAACTCTGACTTTACGAGCTAGGAAGGCGGGGTCTGTGTATGTCGTCAAACTTGTAAATGGTCTCGTCCAACAGAGTCTGATAGATTCTGATGCCATGAACCCGACTAAGTTCTTGTCTCCATAATCATCAAAATAGGGAGTAGGTACAGATACGATTAATCGTGTCTGTACAGATGTAGGAAGTAGGGTGTATTTTTTTCATTTTTGGTTGTAGGATTTTTCCGTGATTAGCTGTCTTGAACCTACCCCCTTAACTACTTGAGTCTTAGCCCCATTGCATTACGAGTACACAATGCAGTGGGGTAGGATATCAATCCACAACACTCTCTACCTACAATTTCCGCTGTTTTATGGCTTGAGCTGGATTACCCGCATAAATTGTCATCGCCTCTAAAGAACTAGTAGTTACTCCCCCTAAGGTAAGTACTGCTCCGCGACCAACAGTAACTCCTGGGCCAATTACTGCTTTGGCTGCAATCCAACTACTCTCTTGAATATAAATAGGTGCAGTAATCAGTTGAAAATCAGGATGGTTCCAATCGTGATTACCAGTACACAGATAAACGCCTTGAGATAGACATACATGACTTTCAATGGTGACTAGAGCAAGGTTATCAATCCAAGCATCTTCTCCAATCCATACATAATCACTAACTATCAATCGCCAAGGGAATTTTATACGAACTCCTGGCTTAATACGCACACCTCGACCAATTTTTGCTCCAAAAGTACGAAGTAGCAAAACTTTTAAGCCTGACATAGGAAGCAAGCGGCTTTGTACTAAGGGTGAACCTAATAAGTACCACAGAAGTTGCTTCCAATAAGGTGCGCCAGGAATATAATTACTGACTGTGTAGCAATCTAGACGCATACTAGAGTAAATCAATATACAGACTGAACGCTGGTTCCTGTAAGACCTGTGACAATCCAAAGTAGGGAGCGTCCTAGATCGCGAATAATAAGATAAATACTTTCTTTTTTTGATTGATCTGGATCTGATAGTACAGAAATTGGCGTAAATGCGATACCTTTGATACCAAGAATCATGGTGGCGATCGCCTTCGCTCTAGGCATATGAAAATCTGAGGTAATTAAGTAAATATGTTGTATGCCTTCATGCTCAAACTCAGGAACAATTGTAGTAAAGTTTGTAACCGTATCAACAGCACGATAATCTAGGTGAACACGACTGTCTGAAATGCCAGCAGCTTGAAAAATTGGTCGCGCTATTTTAGGGGGAGTACCAGAGGAAACCCAAACTTCCAAAGCAGGATACCAACGGGCTATTTCGGCGGCTGTTTGCTCGCGATCTATCCAAGCGCCAAGAGTGAGGATAGCTTGTGGTTCGGGGGTTTGGTAGTGGGCTATAGCCAAACGCACGGGAACGATCAGCAATAACAAGAGGAAATAACTTACTATTGCTAAAATCAAATATTTTTTGCGTAGCCAATGAAAGCTTTTTATCATGCTTTTTCTTTTAATTGTTCAGCTTCAATTAAATGAATTGCAAGAAGAATTTCTGCTAATACACGCTCAAATGCATAGTACCAACCGCGCCAGCCATCAAGAATCCCACCTTTGAAAATCAGACAGTAGAAAAGGATAATGAAAGGAGCAAAAAGTTTTTGTTTGCGGATGCGATCGCCCCAACTTAGTTCGCTCATCGGAGTATCCAATAACTTCTTGACTTCAATTATCATGTAGCGATCCTGTGCCCATAACCAACGGCTAAGAGGTTTGCGATCGTCGTGGTAAATATAGCCAGATAACATGGCTGATTTCCCTTGAACTTGTAAAAGTTGGGTATGACCATCATCAATGTAAATAGATTTATTGATTCTAAAAAGAACCTGTCGAGGAGGAAGTATTGTAGCTCTTAGAGGTTTTCCGAAAACGCAATATTTGAATCTGATAAAATAACCATCAATGGGTGAATCTTCAGATAATCCCTTGATTTCGTCAGTCAATTTATTGGAAACAATATAATCTGCGTCTAGAGATAGTACCCACTCAGATTTTATCTGAGATAAACCGTAGTTCCATTGTGTAGCGTGAGTATCAAACTTTCTTTGAAATAAGTTAACTTGAGGATAAAATGCAATGATTTCTAGAGTTTCATCAGAACTATAACTGTCAATAATAACAACTTGATTTGCCCAAGTTAGTTTTTCTAGCGTTCGCTTAATATTAGGTGCTTCATTGTAGGTGAGAATTAGCGGAGTGATTTTATCTAGCATAACTATAAATACATAAAAACTTTTCTAAAACTTAAATTATTGATTTCTAGAAATTTGGAGCCAATAATTAACTTATGTAGGTTTGTAAATATAAATAGGTCAAGATTTTTTAAAGAGAAATAGGAAGACATTCTTTTTGAAGAACAGTTTGATAAATCTGTTGCATTTGTAAAGCTGTTTTTTCCAAAGTGTATTTTTCCGATATAACTTGATGCCCTCTCTCACCCATCTTTTGAGCGATTTGAGTATTATTCAAATAATCTTCTAAAGCTTCAGCGATCGCTTCTACATCCAAATCTGGAACGTAACCTAGTTGGTTTTCTTTGACAACAGATGCTAGGGCTACACCAGGAGTCACAAGAACAGGAACACCTACAGCTAATGCTTCTAAAACTGAGACAGCAAAGTTTTCGGAATAGGAAGTCAGTACAAAAAGGTCAGAACCTTGCATCAATATATCTTTGGTCTCACCTTCAACAAATCCCACAACAAAGGTGCGATCGCGCAATCCACTAGAAACAAGCAAAGATTCTATTTGGGCTTCGTAATCAGGAGTCCCATTACCTGCAAGTATAAAAGTAAAACGGTGGTGAGTCACTTTGCTCAAAGCTGGAATCAGGTACTCTAAACCTTTTTTATAATGCAGCCGAGACAAAAATAAAATCACAGGTTCGTCTGTGGGAATGTTAAACTTTTGCCGCAGACGGTGGCGAGCATCATAAATTTTGGTTGGTAAAGATATTCCCAAGGGTAAGACAAAATTAGGTTTGTGTAGTCCAAGTAAGGATACTTCTTGCTGCTCCTTCTCGGAGGTAAAGTGGATCGTCTGACTGCTATTAAGATTTGCTTGTTCTATAAGTCTCAGGTAGGTTTGCTTTTTACGTGTACTTTGTTGTAAAGACCACTCACATAGTAAGCCATGTGGAGTGACTATGTAAGGTATATTTTTCAGACGGGCGATGGTCATTGCGATCGTCGATGGATAGGAGAAAAGAGCATGGATATGTACAAGCTCATACTGAGAAATATTTTGCCAAAGCCATTGTGTCAACTCACTAGTAAATGCATATTCTCTGAGAGATTTGATATTGGGTGAAAAGCGGTGGAAAAACCAAACTGGAACATGATTGTACTGAATGCGCTTGCAAAGTGGAACATCAAGTAAGTTATCACCATCATCGTTCGTAGTGGCAATTTCGGCATTGACATTAATTATTTGCAATGCCTTTACCATGTCTAAAGCAGCTTGACTTGTGCCACCCCGGACTTTTGTGACAGAAGGAATAACGTGGATAATTTTCATTAAAAGTAAATCAAAGTTTCAAATAAATTATACATACAAATAAAGGTTGTTTAAAAAATATTAATTTCGCATTTTTTGCCACAATAAGTACTTGTTCTGGATATTATCCAAATCAAGTAAATACTTTCCTAGTGATAAATACATCAACAGTGAAAAGACAGGAAAAGATAGATTACCTAAAAGAATAGCTTCTGAAAAACTTCCTACCAAAAGACCTGCCAAGCCAGCTATAACAGTACTACTATGCAAAAAATAAGTAGATTTTTTATTACTTAATTTATGAAGTTCAAACATCATCTTCAAACAGCCCACTCCCATCAATACTATAGGTATAAATCCCATCAATCCTGTAGTGTCTCCAGCAGCTAACCACGAATTCTCTCCAAAAACCAAACGTCCTCCCTGCAAGGGAGAACCAAAGATTGGGCTACTCATGAAGCCACTCCACATACCAGCCCAAGCTCCTTCACGTGTGTTTCCACCTGAAATGAACCTATTACTTGCTGGTGTATTGTGGGTAATGGTATCTGGACTTATGAACGAAAAGATTACACCCGACAAGACACCAAGAACCAAACCTAAGCGTAGTAAAGAACCAGCTCTATTACGATAGAAAAATAAAATTGAGCTTATTCCCATCATTGCGCCAGTGCGAGAAGCTGTTAGAAATAAAAAGTATACAATAACAAGTAAAATAACAATCCAAAAAGCTTTTATCCAGTCCCATTTTTTACGGCTTTCAATAATAAACATGAAGCAGGGAATAGTGCCTGCTAACAGAGCTGCTGCATGTTGTGCATTAGCAGTAGTTCCCAGGAACCTTCCTTGCACAAATGTCATTGCGTACATATTAAACCTTCCTTGATAAGCACAGGCAATAGCAAAGATGACACCAACCATTGCGAGTGACCAAACACCTAAATGGAAATTGTATTCATCCTGCAACCACCGGGAAGGCCCTAACTTAAACATCAGTACAATTGCCCCAAATGTAATTAGCGCAAGTAAGGCAAAAACTATGTCACCATAAACTAGAATCTTAAAAAAAACTGCCACTTGAAATGCGATCAGGTAATAGACTGGCTGTGGAATAATTCTCCGTCGCCATCCATTCTGTGTTTGCATTCCCAGTATAATAAGTGAAGCGAGGAGAATTATCGCAAGAGGGCGACCCATATCGCGCACTTGTTGCAAGGGAAAAACTAAAGGTGGTGGTTCGGTTATCCACTGATCCTGAAATTTTCCTAACGAAGTTGCATAACAGCAAAAAGAAAATAATAGCCAAGCTAAACGCCGAGAACGTCTAGCTTTACCCAAGATAAAAAGACCGATGACAATAGCCAATATGCCATAAGGGCTAAAAATGAGGTCAAGAAGTTTGCTAATAGGATCTGAAGTCATTCTTGAAAATTCATACCAGATTTTCAGTAACCAGATTACTCGTATTTTGCTTGACTGTTTTCATCTGGTGTACATTGTGTAACAATTCCTGCCAACGAGTTACCCAGATATTGGCAGCGTAAGGAGCTGCTAAGTGTTGCGATCGCTTTCCCCAAGTTGATAACTCAGGATAGTGATGGTGTAAAGTCAACATTGCCTTAGCTAAAGCTTGTGGTTCTTCTTTTGGTACAGTTAAGCCATTATACCAAGGTCGAATTACCTCAACCGCAGAACCACAAACATCAGTACAAATAATAGGTAAACCAGCTGCTGCGGCTTCTACTAAAGCTAGCGGCCAGGGATCGAATCGAC
This sequence comes from Nostoc sp. LEGE 12450, assembly GCF_015206895.1. Classification (GTDB taxonomy): domain Bacteria; phylum Cyanobacteriota; class Cyanobacteriia; order Cyanobacteriales; family Nostocaceae; genus Nostoc. The sequence goes on from NZ_JADEXU010000008.1 coordinate 30,021, forward strand.
TCGGCAAAATAAAAGCTCCTGCTGATTGCCATACTGCTTGCATTTCTGATGGTTGTAAAAATCCTCGATTCTCGATCCCTGGTTTTCCCTGAAGATGTGATTCCAATGCTCCTTGTCCACAACATACCAAACTCCAAGGATTAGATACTTGAGAACGGTAAATTTGGTAAGCTTCTACAAGGACATCAATTGCCTTAACAGCAACGTAGCGACCGACAAATAAAAATGAACGCGGCCATTCAGATTGGAGGCGTTGTTCCCACAATGGAGACCAACTATCATAATCAATACCATAAACTCCATGTGCTATGTTTGCTGGTTCAATTCCTAAACGTGAAGCATATTGCCAACTACGTTCTCCGGCAACAACAACACTATTTATTGATTGCAAGTAGGAGCGCAAAAACCAAGGAGCTAAATGTTGTTTCCACGTACCCCACCAAGGGGTATCCATAGTCATAACTAAGGCGGTTTCACATAATTCGGAAGCAAAGGCCAACTTCCGGTAAGGTTTATGCAACCAACCGCAAAGAACAACCACATCTGGAGATTCTGCCAACACCAAACGTTTGATTAAATTTGCATTCTGTCTTTCTTGTATATCCAAGAGTCGGCAAGGAATACCTTGCATCAATCGATCGGAAAATGCTGTTTCAGTACGAGCTTGAAAGCCAATAGCAAATACATCAATATCTGGTGTTTGATCCAAAGCCCGCCAGCAAGCTGCCATATAACCAGAGATATCAGACCAGCAAAAAACAACTTTTAGAGCCATAAGGATTTGTTGATATTAAGCAAATTCCTGTAAAGCAGTTACTACCCTGTCTACACATCGTAACCAAGTATGTTCTGCTGCATGTTTGCGGCCTCGTCGAACATATTCTTCTGTAATACTAGGATTTGCTTCTAAGTTTATAAGTATTTCCACTATGGCATCAGTTTCTTCTGGATTAACAACAATCCCAGCATCCCCAACAACTTCAGGAAGAGAAGCTCTATTAGAAACAATTGCTGGAGTCCCTACAGCCATTGCTTCTAGCGCTGGCATACCAAAGCCTTCATAGAGAGAAAGAAATAAAAGTGATGATGCTTGGCGTAGTAATCCTGGTAAGTCTTCGTCTAGAACCATGCCCAATAAGGTGATATTAGAGTAAGTTTTAGCTGCTTCAATGTATTCAGCTTCTAATTCACCAGCTACAACAATGTTTAAATTACTTTTGCGCTCAAGGAGAGCTTTTGCAACAGCAAGAACACGATCGCCTCCTTTTTTTTGACGCAAACCACCTATGACCAAAGTGTAAGGTGCTTGCACTGGTGGCTTTAAATCTACTGAATTAATTAAGGCAATATCAAAAAAAGACTGCTCAATGCCATTGCCAACCACCACAATCTTCTGCGGATCGGCTCCTAATAATTCCACCATCCGTTGCTTAGAAAATTCCGAGACAGTAAAAACCACCCGACAGTCAGACAAAGCACGACGCACCCAATGCCCCCACTTATAGCGAAACCATTGATGCTGCCAAGTACCTGACCAAGGCAAATTCATTTCAAATGCTTGCACATCATGAATTGTAACAGCGACGGGACATTTCGATACTGGGATGTAAGTTTCCATTGGTGCATAAAGCCAGTCTGTCTGTTCTGGCAAATATTTATCCATGCGAGGATAGCCAAATAGTTTCCATGTCCGCTCAGTAGTATTTTCTAGTCCAGGAAAAGTACGGTTGGGTAGTCCACGCAGGGGACAGCGTGGGTTAAGCTTACCGTCGCTCTCTAACCACTGTTTTGAGAAAAACAGATCCAACTCAACCTCACTTTGTTTTGCAAGTCCAAGCAACATATGATTTATATGCCGCCCTACTCCTGTACAAGGTAGGTATGTGCGAATGGGATGAATGTAAGCAAGTAACTTCACAAATAAATTTCAGTATAAAAGTTTAGCTGATTGACCAATGATTCTTTGCTTACCAATTAATTTGATAAAGATACTTAAGCCAGCGAATTTGTAGAAGTATATTAAACGTAATAATGTGAGCATCTGAATATAAACTAAATTAATTCCCATATGCGATCTTCCTTTGATTATTGTAGTTTTTTAGAGAAAAATTATAATGTATATCTACACCAGAAATAATTGTCCCATTATTTAATGAATCTTCAGCATCATCTCTGAAAAATATTCAAATCCAAAATCATCAATATGCTGTGGTGTTAATGTTCTAGCACTAATTGTCCGCCAAATTAATTTTTTCAGAGAACGCCAATTAGCAAGTGAGTGAAGCATAATACTTTCAGAATGACCAATAGTGTAAGCTGCTGCTCTAAATGGCATAGGCTGTAATGGCTTGCCTATTTGTTCACAAACTTTCTTCATTTCTAAATGCTCCCATAAATCGACAAAATACTCTTCATCTGGAGTCTCCATAGACTTGGGTAAATCTTTTTCAGTTAGCCATACAATATTTGAAGTAGCTGACCAACAATAAAAGTCGTTGCGTAGATATATACATTTCATGCCTTCTTGATACACAAAGCCTTTTGGAAAATACCATCCATTGGAGCCATAATTATTTTTCACGAAACTGACAAGTTCTTGATGAATAAAATCGTCTGCATCCATCCGCATGATATATCCTTCACCAAAACCTTTGCAGGCAAGCATACCTCGTTTAACTTTAAGTTTGATGTCAAGATATACTTCTCCAGTATCTTTTGGAATCGGAAAAGAATCAGTTACTATTTCTATTCTCGAATCTTGAGGATGATTTTCTGGTGGTTCATTGCAGACTAAAATTATTTTGAAGTCAGTACAAGTTTGTCGAAGAATGCTATTTAATGTTCGAGAACAAAGGCGAGAGACAACAGACCAATCTTTACTAACTTTTGGACTCTTTAATGGAACAATAAAAGTGAGAATTGGCGATTGCATAGTAGAAATAAGTTGGCTTCAATAATTGTCGTTGAAATCAGGCAATATAATTAAATTATTTTTTTCTTAAAATATGATATATAGTATTAATAAAACGATTTTGTCGCAAAATCTCTAAAGGGCTTCTCCATAAATAATCTAAACTTATGTATAAATAAGATATAAAATATTTGTAAATAGGTTTTCTTTTGAGGTGAAATTCATCAAATAAATTTCTATAAGGCATCAAAGAATTAAGTTGATATCCTGCCCAATGCAGAAGAATAACTTGTTTTTTATGGTCTAAACTGCCATAATTCCACAGAAAGTATTTTCCACTGTTCTCGAAAATATTACCTGATTGACGTGACCATCCGTTTTGACAAATACCTCCGATTACTTCTCCAAAATGCCCGTAGCATAAGGGTTTCATATCGCAGCAATAGTTAATGAAAGCTTGATCTGTATTTCGGGGATTAAGTTGGTTACGTATTTTCAATGCGTTCTCTGCTAGTTGCTCAAATTCTTCTATTGAAAATAGCCCTTTTCGGGAAGCCCAACGACCAGAGTTAAATCCACGTCCTCGTCTTTGTTTTAATAGTTCTTGGCGAAATCTTCCTTGTTCATAAACTTGGTCGATCGCACAGTCATAATGCAAAAAGTCAAAACCAAGACTTTCTATTGCTTCGATAAATGGTTTAATATCTGCTAACACAATTTGCCGAGCATCTAAGTACATAAAATAGTCTAGTGGTCCCCAAAAAGATGCGTAGCGTCTGAACCAATAGGGACCAGTAGGGGTGTAGCCTAGCTCAAATGCTTGGCCGATAGCTTCCAGTCGCGAAAAAGATGAATCAGTATATACTTCAAAATTATAAGTATTACTTAATTTTAGTAGGCGATCGCACTGCTCATTAAAAGGAATCAGAATCAGGCGTAAATCTGGGTTGAATGTTCTGAAGCTGTTGAGAAAAGCGATAGTCCATTCATAAACTGCATCATTCGCTGAAAAATAGACTCCAATATTTTTAGAATGAGCCATATTAATCAATATATTTTTCTATATTTACGTAAAGTAAGAATCCACTCACTAGGAACCATCTCGCGTATTTTACTAATGATGTTTTTTTCCAACCAAAAACTTTTGTATTCATTCATAAAATACAACTCTTGTTTAAAAGATTTGCCAAAGTATCTTCTACAAATAGACCAACGCTCTTTAGTAAAGCTCAATAAATCTCTAGATGCTCCTCCTGAAGCGTCAAATCTAGAAATAACTATAGGAACTTCCTGAAAGCGATAGCCAGCAACGTAAACCTTTGCGACTAAATCATGATCTGCACACCAAGTCAATAACATATCAAAGGGATATTTAACTTGTATTTCTCTTTTAACAAAAATACTTTGATGACAACTAGGTATTTCCCGCCAAATTATAGACAAATCATACGGCTGGCGTTGATATGTATGATACCCATATTTATCATTAACAACATATTCAGTTCTGCCATAAACAACATCGACTGAATTATCAAGATATTCTGCAACGTTAGCCAGTGTATCGTCTGCAAAAAATTTATCGCCGCAATTCATAAAAATTATCCAATCCCCAGTAGCCGCTAAGGCTCCTTTGTTCATGGCATCATAAATTCCAGCATCTTTTTCGCTCACCCAATAAAATATATTTGCACTGCTTTTGTGTAGGAAATCTACTGTGCCATCCTGAGAACCACCATCAATAATGATATATTCTACATTCTTGTATGTCTGAGAAACAATGCTGGAAAATGTTTCACGTAGTCCCTCTAAGCGATTAAAACTTACTGTAATCACAGAAATTTTTGGATATTTTTCCTTCAAGGATTGCTCTTGAGCAGCAAAATCCTTGAATCCGTCATATTGGCTTACCATCACAACCCTTATTTTTGGTTAAAATTTTACCAGTAGCAACCATTTTCAGTTCCATGAGATTGCACAAAATTATTAACCGTTGCTGGCTTTTCTGAGGGAAGGGGATGTACCCAATGTTCGTTAAATAACTCTTGATAATAAGGCCTTTCATCCCATCTTGCACCACGAATTCCAAATAAAATTTGAGTACCTCCACCAAGATGGATAGACTTTTTACCAATATTCTTGACAAAAGCAGCTAATGGCAAACCATAGGCTCCTGCGCCGATAACAGCTATGTCAAAATCAATATTGGAAATGCGATCGCACATAAAACTAAGAGCATCAAACCATGTTGAAAACTCTACACTATTTCCTGCAATGGATTGAACTGCTGGCATGGTTTTTAATTCAAATTCTGGTAAAACTTTGCTATCGGCAAATAACAAATGTCTTTTCTTATACTGTTGTTTGATACTTTCTTCAAAAGGATATATCACTAAAACTTTTTTTCCTTCTAAAGCTGCTGACCAAGGTCGTTCATGGCGATACGGTTCTAAATCTGTTAGTGATACTCTTGTTGCATTTATTGTATTAGGTAATATTTGGCTAAATAGCTCCTCTGCTTCTAACCAAGAACCAAGCACATCAATATTTTTGATGTCACGAATCATCAATTCGCAAAAACGATTTAAATTAGTTCCGTCAGCCGGGAAAAAACCAGATAAATTTATAATTTTTTTCTTGACTGATTCATCCCACCAAAACCAACCAAAATCACTATTGATATATTTAATGCTTTTCAGAAAAAAACTTGATTTATCGATAATATTTAAATACACCAATATAGTATCAAGTTCTGTAGAACCTAGTCTACTAATCATACAGGGTTTATCTCTCGATAAGATATCTTTTATATAATCTCCTGCATCTTGACCTTGGATATCAAAATGTATTTGGCATTTGTCTAAACTTTTATTAGAAATGCCCGGTCTTCTTCGAGAAATTAAATATCTACTTATATTCAAACAGGAACTAATTATCGTATTCATATAAAATTATATGTGATTTATTAATAAAAACTACATAGCGGCATTCTCTAGCATTTTAATCTCTTGAAAAGCTAAATTTTTACCCTTAATTCCTGCTTGATGGAAGGAGTATGTTTTTAAGCCATATCGTAAAAATAAATATAGCGAATATATTTTTGAGCTTTTCCAAAAAGATTGAGGCATAAGAACGCCTCGAAAATATGCGAGGATAATTTGTGAATAAGCGAGTCCTTCCACTAAACGCAACAGATAGTCTTCTTTCAAACGATTAGCAGGTATTAAGTGAGTCAGCTTTAAGGATGCAAACAGCCCTGTACCTAAACCGATATCACAGGCTGTAAATGCTAAGTCTGAGTCTCCACAGGAGGTAAGCATTTTACCTTTGCGATCCATACTTGCTCGTTTAGGATTTTTATGAACTAACTCACTATACTTTTGTGCAACAACTTTGCGAACACAAAGCCCAGCCCCACATGGGGTTGTTTCATATTGCTCTGTTAAATTAGACCAGCGATCGCGCTCAAACTCTCGAATTGCCAAATTTCCTAAATAAGGTTTTGCCCAACATGGAGGCGGTACTTCAAATTCAGGTTTAATTTGTCCACCCCAAGCACCAATAAATGGAAAATCTTTACTAATCTGCCATGCGTTTTCTAAATAATCTGAATCTAAAACGTTATCATCATCAACAAATACTATTACTCCAGCCGTAGCTTCTCGAATTCCTCTCAGCCGAGCCGCAGTCAGTCCTAGTTGTTCTTCTTGAATATGACGAGCTTGGGGATGCCAACTTAAATCAATTTCCAAAGCTAGAGGGCGATCGCTAGCATTATCAACTAACAAAATTTCCCAAAAATCTTTAGATAATGTTTGATATTTCAACGCTTCTAAAACCCTCTCTAAATAATTCCGTCGAGGATTGTGGGCACAGATAATGATACTAAGGGGTAGTTGCATACAAAATGACTTTGGGCTTTGTTTTAAAATGCTGAATGTTCAAATTCTAAACAACCTTTTTCTACTTTACGTAGCCAAAGAAGATTATCAACTTGTCCGCCAAATTTCCATTTACCACTAGCAAGAGCTTCACCAATTGTTCTAGCTACACCTTCAAAAGCAATACAATCATGGAATGCAAGAATACCTCCTCCTACAATCCAAGGAGTTGCTTTTTCGTAATCATTTTTGGCTCCTTTGTAACTATGATCGCCGTCAATAAAAACAAGATTTAGAGGATTCTCAAGGAAATCTGAAGGTATAAGATCCTGGCTATTCTTCCTGATTAGAGTGATGCGATCGGCTACTGCTTTGGTATTATTTTTAAACTCCTTGAATGTATCTCTTTCACCCTCAGGCATAGTTTGGTTTTCCCAAGTATCAACACAAAATAAGTGTCCGCCTTTGGGAGCTAAAGCAGCCGCAATATAACAACTAGATGCTCCTAAATAAGACCCTATTTCTAAAGCTTTTGCAGATTCTCCAAGCTCCTTAGCTAATATGTAGAGCGTATTTAGTTCACGAGCAGTCATGTGTGTGCTTATCTTTTTCTTATTTAAGCAGCTTAGTTTGCTAAGTTGCCTATTAATTGAAGAACTTTGGAAATCAGTTAGTAATTGTTCTGCTCGCCAAATCAAGTGATATGATGCCTTATAGGAAAAATCACTTATTTGTATTTTCATTTTCTTAAATCTCCAAAAATATGTTTTCACCAACCGATTCTAAATGAATATGAGTTAGACTCACAATGAGTAATGAAAATTCCTATTCTCTACTCTGCATTACCCGCTCGCTTCCTAGCCTATTATTTAAGTAAGTTGCTCAAAAATCGCATACCCATTACGTAATTCTGGATTTTGGGTGAATACTAAATAATTGGAATCTAAAAGTAGTTTTTGGTGATTTTTATAATTTTCAAATGTATTTATATCATCCAGTAAAACAAACTTATAGTCTTCCAATTCATTGTCTAATTCCTCAATACTTATGCTTAATTGAGAGCCATCGATTAAAACAATATCAAAAAGATTAACATTGTTTTGTTCTTTAATATTTCTGATAACTTTACTAGTTTCTTTAGGTAAGTCTTCTGAAGAACTGGGCGGAATATCATAAAATTTGACAACAGACTCACTCATGAAACGCTTTTGTAACTTATTAAACTTAGGAGTAGAAATATTGATACAAAAGGCGGTTGGCTTGTTTGGGTTCTCTCTGATGCCTGTTAAAAGTGCTTCCGTAATCACCTCTCCACTAGACGCTCCAATTACTAAAGCTGTTTTGATATTTTCTTCCTTGACCATTTTGCGGATTGTCTGAAAAAATTCATCAGATTTTATAGTTGAAAATTCGTAAGGAAGGAAGTAACCAAATCTAGTTTCTAAACGAGAGAGTGGCTCACGTAGCAATGTTTTTAAATTTAAAATTAGCCACTGTTTTACCGAGGTTATATAAGATTTTAAGCTTCTAAAGTCAATCGATTTAGAAACCAAATTAGATGATTCTATAAAACCTTTGGTTTGTTTATTTAGCAATTGAGATTTTAAATAAGCGGGATCGCTCAACAATTTAGCAAATTCAAATTGTTGACATATTGTAAGCATCATACAGATTTGGTTGAGCCAGTCTTGGAAGTTTCGGCTAGGCAATCGGTGAGCGCTATACTGGCATTTTAATGGGTCACTGTAGGGTAAAATGTCTCCACTTGTGAGAGTATTAATAACCCAACGAGTCCGATCTAGTTCGGGATGGCAAAGAGAGGGAAACTTATTAGCATAGTTGAAAGCATCATTTAATTTTCCTTGGCAAAGCAGAGTAATAATTAAATAAGCCCACTCTAATGGATCGGGATCTATAGCTTTTAGTAGATCGAGAGTCCATTCAATTGGCTGAATAATCCAATAATGTGCCGTTGTTGCATTGCCTTTGTAGAGGTTACATAATGCCAGTCGGAGTTTTGGTTGTGCTTGAGAGTCTACAAAGTTTAAGCATTTGAGATACAAAGCTTCTGCTTCATCATATTTACCCGCCCAGAGTTTTTTATCTCCTTGACGCAGTAACGCTACATCTGATGCGTTCACAACAATATGTGAATTTTTAATTGCTGATGAACTGTCTACAACGGTCAAAGGCTCAAAAGGACTTTTTTGAACAATCCTTTGATTTGGCTTCAGGGTTTTGTGTAGATGAAACCATTGCAAAATTTGATCTCGTTGTTTCAATGTATGTTGGGAATGAACTAGTTGATAACCAGTATTAGTAATTTTCTCTAATTCTTCTCGGTTTTGAAATAGGTAATCTAGCTTATCTAATATGTTATCTTCATCAGCAAAGACGCAATTTTTCATATCAACAAAACCTGCTGCTTCAACAGTTGAATTTTTTTCTGTGATCAAACAGGATTTAGAACCGGGAATTTCCAGAAATTTGCGAACAAATTCCCTTGCCATTGTGCCGCATGTAGGTGAAAACGAAGAAGCATTAATCATCCGAGCATACTGTTCGCCAAAAAGCATTCTTGATGTTTCTCGGTTTTGCATATATCCTAAATGCGGACAAATTAAAGTGGGATAATATTTAGCAACAAGTCTATTAATTTTTTGTCGCCAAGGATATAGTGATGTTTGGCTACCAGTAATCAGCACTGGGATATTTTTAGGTTGATTATAGTCTCTAAATACGTCAGAATCTATAAAATTTGGCCAGATAAATAAATTGTCAGCAATCTCTGGAAGATATTCAGCTAAAGGAATGGATATTGTAAATACTGTCTCTATTCCCCAATGTTCGATATCAGAAAGAAAGGCTGAATGGAATCCACAAAAAGAATCTCCGTTATAGAAAGCTAATTTTGGTATTTCTGGATAATAATGAGTATTTTTAACTCGTCGTTTATCAGATGAGGCATTACCCGTTTCAAACAAAGTTAAATCTGGTTGATATTGTTCGCAAATTTGTTGGTAATCGCTTTCATCACTAATAACAATTACTTCAAAAAATTCTGATAGGCACTTAACATGTTCTTGTTTATGTACATTGTAAAATTTGGCTGAACCTTGATTATTCCATTGAAAAAAAACAAGTTTTGGTTTATTAATGTTATTCATAAATATTTTTCTTTTATACAAATTTATTTTATCAAACAGGGATCGCTCAATTTTTCTGTATATTTTAGAATATCTTGCACACTTTTAATATTAATAATACTACTTAGTGTATTTTTTATGGCTTTGACTTTTTAGGAATAAGCGAAGCGATTGCACAAAGGTTTTAATTCATGCGATCGCTCTTTGAGCACTAATCCCAATTCTGTAAAACTCGGTAACAGATTCAACCCTTGAAACCTAGATAGAATCTGTATTGATTAATTGCGTAGCTTGCTTCTTGCTGGAGGCGACTATTGCGAATTGGTATAAACTTGTAATACTAGAGAGCGAACGTAAACTTCTCAGATTCAAAGTTCCTTACTCGCCCCAGCCTGCCGGTTTTCACGTCTACTGTAAATACGGCATTGTTTTTTCTATTAGTATCAGCAGCAACCGCATACAATTGACCAGAAGGAGAGAAAGCCAAGTCTTTAAGATCGTTGGAAAGAGGGCGTCCTTCAAATTTCAGTGACGCCAGTCTCTTAATTTTCACCTTGCCAGTAATTAGGGCTTTCTCTTGCAAGTTGATTGAAATTAAAATTGGGATACCTTCTGAGCCGATCTCAGTTGCGAAAATATTTCCCTTAGCATCTTGGCAGAGGTTAGCGAATCGATGATTGGGCGGTAGTAAGGGTAGATCCAAATCGTCGCGGTCAAGAACTTGACCTGTTGTGAAATCTATCGTTCTCATACTAAAAGGCGGGATGCCCTCAGTTCCTACCAGGCACAGAAGTCGATTATTGGGAAGGTTCAGCAAACTTTCAACGGTTTGATTGGATTTCTTAAAGCCTAGTACTTTTTTCGCTTTAAATACAGGGACAGCAGCATTACCGACAGTAAAAAGCAGATGGTTGAAAAAACCATTTCTCGTGCTAGACACAGTAGAAATTACAAGATTTCCATCTTTAAGCGCGATCGCTTTTGTAACTCGGTTCGAGCTAGCAACATAGAAAGCTCTTGCTTTTTTCGGTACAGACAAGGGGTTGTCAACGAACAGAGATAGGCGATTGAGCTTAGAAAGAACTTTTCCCGTTGCGAATTCGGCAGTACTCAGCTCTATTGACGGAGTTTGGTCTTCCGGGTTTTGATTGTTGGGTGTACTAAGAGGCTTTACTCCATAAAGAATTTCTTGCTTGAGTTCGCTATTTTGAGCAACTGCCTTATTAGACAGACCAGCAATAACAGTGGAAGTCAAACTAGCAGCAGCCAGCTGGCCAAATTGTCGGCGTTTCAATGATGGCATTACAATACTCTTTGTGGGGTGCTTTAAGGAACAATCAGATTTGCATTTGGTGTCTGGGGTTTAGCTTCCATATCCGCTAAGATGTTGATAGTTATTTGCTTGGCGCGAATATCTTCCCGAAATGGGCTAACACCGTCACTGTCTAACCCCCATGCCCACTGAATGGTACCGGAGGCAAAAACTTTAGCCCCACTACTAGCTGTGTACCGGACTGAGTGAGATTTAGTAAAATCTTGGTTTGCAGGAAGTGACTGTTCTCCAGCTGGTTCGTCGAAGGTAGGCAATACAGTGGAAGGTATGGTTGTCGACTCAGACAATTTGACGAGTCCAGAAGGAGTAGACCCATTATTAACGATAAAATCCCATTCATAACCTACTAACATAGCCAGCTGATCTCCATTCTGGAGTCCTGTGTTCGCGTAGTAAGGATCGTTGGCGTTGGTGACGGTAAAATTAAAACCACCGTAGGTATCTAGATCGCTACCGTACATCACTCCGAACAAAGCATTTTCTGGCCGCTGGTTTTGGACGCTGCGGAATTTATTAGTTGCGGCTGATGGTCCCTGCTGCTGGGCGACTGGATCTAATGCCCAATTTGCTTTGTAACAGGTCATCACCCGGTTAGGCCTGACTTGTCCCGCAGCAGTAGTAGAACTTTCAAACCTCACTCGCCAATAACAACTATTGGCAGAGAAAATTCCTAAATTAATTCCGGCATTACGGGCAGCCTCGACACGATCCCGCATTTCTTTAGACCAGTACTCATCGTGACCTACAGACAAGAATACTTTGTGATCAAGCAATTGTTGTCCGTTGGTGTGAACCTGCATACTGTCGATGTAGGTAACATCGTAAGCTTGAGATTCTAGCCAACGCACCATATTGTATTCCCATCGCAGAGGTGTGGCTGCTTCGTCGGAATTTTGATAAGTTGCTTGGGCGAAGGGCCGGTCGTAGGAAACCTGGAAAGCCCTCTGGCCGCCAATGCTGTTAGAACTGTACAAGCTGTAGCCCCCCGTTGAGCTGTAGGCTAGGACAGTAGAAACGGCACTCTGGAATAAAACATCAGCCGTGCTGCTATCATCGCGGACTACAAACCACACATGGGCCACCACGCCAGTTGCCTGGTCAGTGAGCTTCGCTACATAAAGACCACTAGTCCAGTTACTACCTACCTGCAAGACGTAGGAAGTTGTCCAGTTACACTCAACCAGTCCTGTATTATCGTTGACAGTGCAGGCGGGTTGTGTCGTGCCATTGAGAGAACCGCTGCTTCTCATCAGTCTTCCTCCCGTACCACCGTAGTAGCCTAAGCGATACACATCGATGGTATATTTTCCAGGTTGTCCGAGAGAAACCTTAATGTCTAGCGTTCCCCCTTTATTGACACTGGTAGCCGAGGCATAACCTGCGATCTCGCCATTACCCCGGTTGTCGAGCTTCCAGTTAGTCGTGCCTGGATTGAGGTTTTCCAAATAGATAGGATTCGGGTTTGTCGGAATTGCCGTAGCCGAGAAGGAGGTAGTGCCAATACCTATTGCCGTCGCCCTGACTGTCACTCCTCCAGGTGCGGTAGGAGCCTGCCCCAGAGTTACAGTTGTACTTACTTGACCGCTAGCATTAGTTACTGCACTGGCAACCGAGAGCGATCCCCCACCACTGATAATATCAAAGGTCACCGTTACCCCTGACTGAGGAGTGTTTTGAGCGTTTACAACTCTTACAACTAGGGGGTTGGAAAGAACTGCTCCCGTTGTGGCACTTTGATTGTCTCCACTGACTTTAATCAAGGCACTGCCGACGATAAAGCCAATGTCGCGATAATAGTTGGCATTCCGGAAAGAACTCGTGGGGAAAGAATTTGGATTTAAATTATATACCCCATTGCTGCCGTCTGCTACTGAGCTAAGATTGCCGTTAACTATGGAGGTAGCCAGCTCATCATAAGTGGCGACGTAATGGCTGTTTACGTTTACAGAAACCACATAAGTCGTATTGGCTTGAATATTTATCGGTGTTTCTAGAACCTGCTCCTGCCAGCCAGAAGCTGTTTCGTTAGTAAAAACGACACTTGTTAATAGAGTTCCCGTTGCCGTCCAGATTTTGCCGACATGACTTCCTATCTCGCTAGCAGCTTTCCAGTAGCGAATGGTGGCAACTCGTCCGCCTTGAGCGCTGCGGAATTTAATGCCTAATTCATAGGAAGAGTTATAATCTGTAGAATTTGGAAAATCTGGGACTTGATTTGTAAACAGAGTTTGGCTCTCCCCTGAAGGACTGGCATTAGCAGAAAATATAACACTGCCTATGTCTGCTGTGGCAGTCACAGTATTAATCACAGGACTCGTAGCGCCAGGATTCGCTCCAAGGGTTAAGCTGGTACTAGCCTGACCATTAGTATTGGTGACTGCACTTAAAGGTGATATCGATCCCCCGCCACTGCTAACGGCAAAGGTCACTGTAGTTCCTGACTGAGGATTGCCAGCTGTGTCTTTGACCTGAACAACCAAGAGATTGGGTAAGGCAGTTGCGGCTGCACCAGTTTGATTATCGCCGCCGATCTTTTTAATCGTCGGTTGGGGAATAGCTACAAAGTCTATGTCACGAAAATAGTTAGTATTCCGATAAGAACCATTGGGGAAAGATCCAGGTACGGTATTATACACACCGTTTTGACCATCTGCCACCGAACTGAGTTCCCCATCTCCATTGACGATCGCACTGCCCAGAGTGTCGTAAGTAGCGACATAATAACTGTTTACGTTGACAGAGACCACATAAGTCGTGTTTGGTTGAATGATAATTGGTGTGTCCAGAGCCTGCTGCTGCCAGCCAGAAGCGGTCTCGTTAGTAAAAGTGGTGCTTGCTAACAGAGTTCCCGTTGCTGTCCATATCTTGCCAATATGAGTTCCTGTCTCGCTAGGGGCTTTCCAAAACCGAACGGCCGAAATCTCTCCCGTTGCGGTGCTGCGGAATTTCATCCCTAATTCGTAAGGAACGCTATCGCTGTAATTTTCAATGCTGGGAACTTGATTGCTAAAGATGGTAGCCATAATCAATTTTCCATAAGTTTTAATGACTACAGAAGATAAAAAGTAATTTGCCTAGACTTGACAAGCCACTTTCAAAACTTCCACCACATAGTCCTGTTCCTGTTCAGTCATCTGATGAAACAGAGGTAGCAGCACTGTGTGGTCTTGTGCCTGTTCGCTCTCAGAAAGGCGATCGCACTTTCCCACTTGACATTCACAAGCTTTCGGCTCAACTCCACACGACCAAGCTTCTGTTTGATAAGCAATTTCACGGTGAGCGCACATAATTCCGCGTCGTGTGGCAATGCCAGCATCTAACATTCGCTGCATTGCTTGTAGCTGGTCGCATCTGTCTGTAAGCCGTACACAAAAACTTTGCCAGTTACTCTTAGCCCAACTTGGCTCGGTGGGTAACTTTAATCCCGGCACATCTTGGAGTTTTTCCTGATATTGCTGTGCCAAATAACGCCGACGTTCCACAATCTCTGGAAGACGTTTGAGTTGTTCCCGCCCTACTGCTGCTTGAATATCAGTCATGCGGTAGTTGTAACCCAGCATCGGGTATGACTCAAATATTACCTGTTTTGCTCCGTGGCGTACAGTATCGGGAACGCTCATCCCATGTTGCCGCCAGAGGCGAAACTGCTTGTCCCATTCAGGATTATTTGTAGTCAGCATCCCACCGTCACCAGTGCTGATGACTTTCCGGGGGTGAAAAGAAAAGCAGGCGATATCCCCATGCGGCTTACCAATTTTCTCCCATTGCCCATTCCAGAAAATTTCACTACCGATGGCGCAAGCCGCATCTTCAACTACTGGCAATCCGTGGTGGTGGGCAATATCCAGGATGGCTTTGAGGTCGCAAGACATCCCGATCTGATGGACAATCAGAATGGCACGGGTGCGATCACTGAGCGCGTCCTCAATTAGCATCGGGTTGATGTTGTATGTCTGTGGCTCAATATCCACAAACACTGGTATTGCACCGCAGTAGCGAATACTATTAGCAGTGGCAATATAAGAATGGCTGACGGTAATTACTTCATCCCCAGGTTTGACACCTACAGCTAATAGCGCTAAATGCAATGCTGTGGTACAGTTGGAGACGGCACAAGCGTAGTTTGCTCCTACATAAGCGGCAAATTCTTGTTCAAAACCGGCCACTTCTGGCCCTTGTGTTACCCAGCCAGACATAATTGGACGTTTAGCTGCTTCCGCTTCTGCTTCGTCCATCCAGGGTTTGGCGATGGGGATAAAAGATTTGACTTCAGACACGCTGTTTGCTCCTCCCTAGATTCCAGTTATGTACAATTTCATTTTCTAGTAGGACTTCTGGAGATTTTCCCAGACTCAAATACCAATTTCTCAGTTTGACCAAACCTTCGTGCAGTGATACTTGAGGCTTAAATCCCAACAGTTTGTCTGCTTTTGTCGTTTCAGCATATAGACGCAAGACATCACCAGGACGAGATTCATCATGAATCACACCCGTGTCTCCTCGCTCTACTATTGATGCTATTTCCTTAGCCAAATCATTAATAGGAATTTCAAAACCACTGCCCAAATTGATTGTTTGCCCAATGGCAGAGGCTGTAAATCCTGCCATGATAATTGCCCTAGCTGTATCGCTAACATAAGTAAAGTCTCTAGTCTGGCTACCATCACCAAAAATTACCATTGGCTTACCAGCCATGCTACGAAGTAGGAACTTGGGTATGACTTCTCCACTATCTCCTTCATGGTGACAACGCGGACCATAGGAGTTGAAAGGACGTACTACAACAGTCGGGTAGCTATATGTTTCGTAGAACGCCCTGGTATAACATTCTCCAGCCAACTTAGCAGCACCATAGACAGTCATGGGAAAGGTTGGGTGTTCTTCTGTCATTGGTACCCAACGGGCAGTACCATAAACTTCTGAACTTGAGACATATACAAACCGATTTACTCCTGCTGCTTTGGCTGCGCTCAATAGCTGGAGAGTTGCTGTGGCATTAACCTCATGATTCTCGTGTGGCGAGTGGATGGAATGGCGGACACCTAAGCACGCTAGATGAAATACGATATCTACACCCAACATTAACTTAGCCATGCGATCGCTATCTCGAATGTCGGCCACAACTAGTTCAAATTGATCGGTAGGCAGATTTTCTAGGTTTTGGCGTTGTCCATTAACCAAATTATCAACAACAATCACCTGCTTTGCTCTTTGAGCTATGAGCTGATGTACTAGTTCAGAGCCGATGAAACCGGCTCCACCTGTGATTAAAATTCGCTTATTTTGCATATTATTTACTCTCTAATGGTTCATATCCTTCCCGCCAGCGTAAAAACTTAGCAGGGACACCAGCAACGATCGCATAAGGTGGTACATCTTTAGTGACAACTGCACCAGCACCAACAATGCTGCCTCGGCCAATTGTTACCCCAGGTAGGATCACCGCATTCATGCCAATATCGGCTCCGGTTTCTACTTTTACTGATTTAATTTCTAAGTCTGTTTGGATGATGGGAACATCAATTGGCAATCCAGTGTGTGATGAACCCAGTACTTTTGCACCTGGGCCCCATCCCACATAATCTTCAATAATTAAATTACGGGCATCAAAGTAGCTCTGTGGGCCAATCCAAACGTGGTTTCCAATGATGCAAGTACCATCGAACCTTCCCTGAATATAGCTTTGTGAACCTATAAATACTTGGTTCCCAATCTCGAAGGTTTCAAGATGCTTAAAACCTACACCATTGCCAATACGAATGTTATGTCCAAATTTACGTGCTACTGCTCGCCAAATAGCTCGCCGCATCAACCCGTCAAAGTCGCCATCACTTGTAGCAAAGCGTGCGTATAATTCGATTAATGGTTTTTGTTCATATTGAGTATTTAAATATGCTGCTAGTTGAATTTCAAAATCAGGGTCTAGCTTTTCTGCTTGCAAGCCGTGGATAGCTGTGACTATCTTAATTTTACCTTGATCAGACATCAAATTCCTTGGTTATGTTAAGCTAATTACTGCTTTGGCAACCTGAGTTTGTGACTCTGTGCTAAGTTCTGCATACATAGGCAGCGATAAAACTTCGCTAGATGCTGCTTCTGAGTGCGGAAAATCACCTGGCTTGTACCCTAAGTCTGTATAAGCTGGTTGCAGATGAACAGGAATTGGGTAATGGATACCTGTTTGAATTTCCTGCTCTTGCAAACTTTGTTGTAGGGCATCTCGCTGAGGCGATCGCACGGCGTAAACATGGTAAACGTGACGGCTATAAGGCATCACAGCAGGTATACCTACACCAGATTCTGCCAAAAGTTGGTCATAGTGGGCTGCATGTGTTCTTCTTGCTTCTGTCCACTCTTCGATGTAGCGTAACTTGACCCGTAAAATGGCTCCCTGGATACCATCCATGCGATAGTTGTAACCTTTTAGGACATGGTGATACCTGCGTTCTTGACCCCAGTCGCGCAGCATTCCCATAGTATGGGCATATTCAGGATTATTGGTGACTGCCATACCTCCCTCACCGTAGGCTCCTAAATTCTTACCAGGGTAAAAGCTAAAACAGCCAATGTCACCGATACTACCTACCCGTTGCCCTTTGTACTCAGCGCCGTGAGCTTGAGCGGCATCTTCTATAACGACTAAACCATGACGGCGAGCAATGTCCAAAATTGGCTCCATGTCTGCTGGTTGCCCGTACAAATGCACAGGTAGGATAGCTTTTGTACGTTCAGTTATCGCTTTTTCAATTTGGGTGACATCTATTGTGTAGGAAACAGGATCAATATCTACGAAAACAGGTGTGGCTCCGGTATAACAAATTGCTGCTGTGGTCGCAACGAAGGTGAAAGGCACGGTAATTACTTCGTCACCAGCACCGATGCCAGCTGCTAGTAATGCTAGATGGAGAGCGCTAGTACCTGTATTGACAGCAATACCATAATCTGAATTGCAGTAACTGGCAAACTCTTCCTCAAAAGCTTTGACTTCATTGCCTAAGACGAATTGCGTACTTGCAAGTACTTTTAAAACAGCAGTATCAATTTCGTCTTTAATACTCAGGTATTGAGTTTTTAGGTCTACAAATGGAATCATGCTGCTACCTCTGCCACATTCAGTTCAATTAATCGGCCTTGCTGCTTGAGAGACTGGGTGGCGGCTTCAAGAATTCTGACTACCCGCAGTCCTGCTTCTCCATCAGTAATTGGGCGATCGCCTTTTTCAATACAATTCATGAAGTGCAATCCCTCTGTTTTCAATGCCTCTGTCATATCTAACTTGGGTGAGTACATATCCCCTGTGCGATAACCAATCATCATTTGGTACATGCTTTCGGAGTTGCCATTGACTGTAATACCCTTGTCGTAAATCTTGACTTTCTCACTGGGTTCTAAGTCATCGTAAACAATCATCCGTTGACTACCACCAATCAATGTGCGACGGATTTTTACTGGTGCTAACCAATTGACATTGATGTGAGCAATGAGATTCTTTTCAAAGAATAAGGTCAAGTAGGCGATATTTTCTGGTTCTCCAGGAACATGGCTGATGCCTGTAGCCGAGACAGCATAAGGTTTTGATGGCAGTAAGTAGCTCATAATTGAGAGGTCGTGGACTGCCAAATCCCAGATGACATTGACATCATGCTGAAAAAGTCCCAGGTTGACGCGTACAGAATCGTAGTAGTAAATATCACCCAAGGAATTAGTGGCGATCAAATCGTGCATCTTGCGGACAGCACCCGTGTACACAAAGGTGTGATCGACCATTAAGACTAGATTGCGTTTTTCTGCTTCTTCAATCAGCCGCATTGCTTGTTCGGAGGTAGTTGTCATTGGCTTCTCTACCAGCACATGTTTACCAGCCTGCAATGCGGCTAAAGCTAATTCAAAGTGAGTTGAAACTGGTGTGGCGATCGCTACAGCGTCGATTTTGGGATCTGTAAATATGTCTCGACAATCTTTAGTAACTTGAATTGTCGGATAACGAGCTTGTACCTTTGCTAGTAGTTGTGGGTTAAAATCACTGACTGTTCTAACCTGAACTCCTGGCATTTCTACAAAATTTCTTACCAGATTTGGACCCCAATAGCCATAGCCGATGACACCGATATTAATGATATTTGCCATTTTTTTTAACTAATCAAAATTTATTTTTTATGAGCTATCAACTACTGCCACTAAAAGGTAATCGTAGTTTCTGAATGAATTGCAAATTACTTTTATCTTTGCAAAGCTTCAGAGTCGACCAAGAAGTTACTCAATATCTATAAATAGATTGCGTACAAAACTTAAGGTTTTCGCAAACTGCTAGCGGATATTTCTAAATTTTGGCGATCGCCTACAGTGGAGCGTAGCCCATCGCGCACATCCCCTATTACACGAGCGGGCACTCCAACTACAATGGCATAATCAGGAACATCGTGAGTTACTGCTGCTCCAGAACCGATGATGGCTTTTTCACCAATAGTTACTCCTGGCAGGATGGTAGCATTACTACCAATAGAGGCACAGCGCTTCACTAAAGTCCTGACTGTATACCAATCATCTTCAGTTTTTAAACTGCCATCTTCATTGGTTGCACGAGGATAAAGGTCATTAGTGAACATGACTCCATGACCAATAAACACTTCATCTTCTAGAACAACGCCTTCACATAAAAAACTGTGGGACGAAATTTTACATCTATTTCCAATAGTTACATCTTTTTGAATCTCCACAAATGTACCAATTTTCGTGTCATCACCGATAACGCAACCGTAGAGGTTCACAAGATGGGGATGAAAAATTTTCACGTTTTTGCCTAACTTGACATCATCATTTACAGCCATTATTTAATCTGCCTTAAAATTAATGCTTTTCCACAATTTGCCAAATAGCATCTTCTAAATAAGAACATTCATCAGCTTGCCATGGGTAATCTACACGCTCAAAATTGTGCATACTGACTTCAAACTGACAAATCTCCCTGAGATTTTCTAGTAGGGTTTCGCTGCGCCGCTCAGAAAACCATGTTGTTAAGGTATATGAACCCATATAAAGTCGCAATTTGGGTATTTCACATCGGAAAATATGAGTTCCTTGCTTATGGCGAAAAGGCGCATCAGAGAAAAACCAAAAAATACTAATCGCCTGTTGCAGGGCACTGACTATTTGAAAGGAAAAGGACAAACTTTCATGTGGTTTCTCTATGTGTAAGGCAAACTCAAACGTAATTGGTTTTCCCCAACAGTGAATTCCTTCTTCCTCTGAAGTGTGTACCCTTACCCAAGCTACATGATTGCCAGTTTTGTTGACAGGAGCTTGGTAATAAGCTGGTAATGCATACTCATCTTTCTGTCCAGCCAGATATAGTTGTACTGCTTTGGCAGTATGGCCATCAAACTGAATGTTACCTTTAGAAAGCAGTATGCAACGTTTGGTGAGTTGGGCGATCGCTTGCATACTATGACTGACGAATAAAACTGTTCGTCCTTCTTTCGTCGCAACATCACCCATTTTCCCTAAGCACTTTTTCTGAAATGCCGAATCACCTACAGCCAAAACTTCATCGACAATTAAAATTTCTGGCTCTAAATGGGCTGCAACAGAAAAAGCAAGGCGCACATACATTCCTGAAGAATAGCGTTTTACTGGGGTATCTAAAAACTTCTCAACCTCAGCAAAAGCAACTATTTCATCAAATTTTTTCTTGATTTCGACTCGACTCATCCCCAGAACAGAACCATTGAGATAAATATTCTCT
The DNA here is from genome assembly GCF_015206895.1 of Nostoc sp. LEGE 12450. Classification (GTDB taxonomy): domain Bacteria; phylum Cyanobacteriota; class Cyanobacteriia; order Cyanobacteriales; family Nostocaceae; genus Nostoc. Next base: position 51,031 of record NZ_JADEXU010000008.1, read on the forward strand.
CGTCCCGTAAGTTCTGGGTGAAATCCTGTTCCTACTTCTAATAAGCTTGCTACCCGCCCTTTAATGGCAATACGTCCGGTTGTCGGTTCGGTAATCCGGCTCAGAACTTTTAGGAGGGTGGATTTACCGGCACCATTACGTCCAATAACGCCAATGGCTTCACCTTGTTGAATCTCAAAGGAAACATCTTTTAATGCCCAAAATTCTTCCCGCGTTGGGTTGGGCATTTTTTTGCCCCCAGGTTTGATAAATGCCTTGGCAAAAGATGTAGCACCATCAGCAATTACATCCCGCAGTGCTTTATAGCGACTTCCTTGCTCTTGCTGGTGAGCGATAATATATTTTTTGCTTAAATTCTCTACACTGATCATATTCTCAGACATCTGCACAGTTCCTTGCTAAATTACGTCAGCAAATGTCCGTTCCATTTTGCGGAAGTACCAAATCCCACTTACCACTAACAGGGCAACTAGTCCTAGAGATAGTGTAAATCCAGTCCAGTAAAGTTTGGACTCTCCCCCTAAAATTGCCCAGCGAAAGCCATCAATCACGCCCACCATTGGGTTCAAATAGTAGAGCAAACGCCATTGCTCTGGTATAATACTGCTACTAAAACCGACGGGCGATATATATAGACCAAACTGCACAATAAACGGCACAATATACCGGAAGTCTCGATATTCGACATTCAATGCTGCTAACCACAGCCCTACTCCTAGTGAAGCAGCAAAGGCAATACCAATAAATAACGGTAATGATAATATCCGCCAAGTGGGAAAAAAATTATACCAGGCCATTAGCCCTAAGAGAATCATTGCAGAAACGAGAAAGTCCACAAAGCTGACAATAACTGAACTAGCAGGCACAATTAAGCGCGGAAAGTAGACCTTAGAAATCAAATTGGCATTACTAATTAGGCTGTTGCTACACTCACTTAGAGCATTGGAAAAAAATTGCCAGGGTAACAAGGCAGCAAATACCAGTATTGGATACGGTGCTGACCCCTCTGAAGGTAATTTGGCCAAACTTCCGAAGATGACGCTGAACACGATCATCGTCAAAAATGGTCGAATAAGTGCCCAGAGCATACCAATCACTGTTTGTTTGTAGCGTACTAAAATATCACGCCAAGCAAGAAAATAGAATAATTCTCTATAGCGCCATATATCTTTCCAATACTGCTGCTCTGCACGTCCAGCTTCAATCACTAACTCCTGTTGGGAGACAATTTTTGGACTACTCATAGTTCTTGATTGAAGATTAATATCTTTATATCTTTAACGAAATGACACTAATAATTGTTAATTCAGAAACTGGAAATCTGTAAGACCTTGATAATTAACTTGCCTGGCGCTTTTACGAGTGAATTCACCAACGGAAGGGTTCCCTAGAGAATCAATCACTCCTGTGACTTGCCGCCATAGTTCTTGTGGTGCTAACGAAATTTGATAATTGCTATCATCACACTTACGAATGTGATACCAAGTTGTTTGCTGACATCCTTCACACCAAAAAGCTTCTAACCATTCCCCTTCTATAGGAACTGTGGTTTGGTTCGCTACTAACATCAAGGCATTCCGCCGGCTCATACCTCGTTGCTGTAATTGACCTGCTTGGTCAGCAAACATTTGATATTTTTGACTGACGCTATCGATATAGCAGTTATGAATCGGGCAGTAAATAGCTCTTCGCTTGGAACGTTTCCGATTTCGGTCACACCTCTTCTGCAATTTCACCTCTTGTATAGACAATAACTATGAGCAAGGAAGGCTAGGTTGGAGGGACTGAGATCAATAAGACCATCAAAGCCCTACTCCTAAAAAATACTGTGAAAAAATTCAATTACAAATGATAATTTTGCTGTTTTTTTTACCTTGCTGTTTAATTAATTTACTCCCTTGTAATTGAATAAAAATGATTATGCAAAGAATTATTCTACTAAATCAAAAGCTTTTAATGCTTTATTATTAATCTAATAGTTTTATACCATGCAACTAAACATTTGTGGATCAAAATTTTTAAGGTTTATCAAAATCATAAAAATTTAATAAACCTAATATGATTACTTTACATCGCTTCGAGACATGGTGATTATTTCATCAAATACCGCCTGCTGTAAAACATGCAAGTATTGTTTAGAGATAACTTTAGGAGTGAAGTGCGATCGCAAATACTGACGACCTGCTTTGCCCATCTGCTCTCCTATTTGGGGATCTCGATTCAGAAAGCGAATAAATTGCGCTAGACCTTGACCATCTCCATTGTCAAATGTGCTACCACAACTAGCATCAGCTACGAGCTGTCTCAGATATGAAGTCTGGGAGCAAATTACTGCTATTGGTCGGCCAGAAGCTAAAGCTGAGTAAAGTTTGCTGGGAACAACTAAACCCTCTGTAGTTGCATCTACACTAACTATTGATAGATCGCAAGCCGTTAGGGAATAAGGTAACACCTGCTTATCTTGATAAGGTAGAAATGTAAAATTGGTCAGCCCTAACCGATCCACTTCCATCATTAATTCTTCGCGTTTGGCACCACCACCAATACAGACAAACTGAATTGGCTCATCTTGCAATTGCTTTGCAGCTTCCAACATGGTGTCAATATCATGGCAGCGACCCATATTGCCAGAATAGAGGACGGTAAATTTGTTAACTAGGTTATACTTCCAGGCAAACCAGTTTTCTTTCTTAGCAATCGGCACGATCGCTTCTGGGTTAGCCCAACTGTGAATTACAGAAATTTTATCAGCTACTTGGGGACAATGTGCCACGACCTGTTGTTTCATTGCTGGGCTAAGTACTATAATCCCCTTGGCTTTTAACCAAACTTGTTTGTTGATTGCACGCCACAATTTCACCAGCCAGTTACTCTTTGAAATTACACCTAGTGCGATCGCAATATCAGGATATAAGTCATACAACACGCATACATAGGGAAGCTTGAATAATATATAAGCTAGATATCCGATCACTGGCAAAAATGGGGGCGCTGTAGTTAGCAACAATACATTGTTGCGACGCGAACCTCTCAGCAAATAGAGCGTTGCCCGCAAGGTGTATAGCACACCATTAATGGCTTTGCCACGAATTCTTCCCGGCCAGAGTTGAGCAGTGCGCGATCGCTGAATTCGGATTTGGTCAGCCCATTCAACTGCTGGGGCCGTATCAGAACGAAATGCATATCCTGGCTGACTTGTAAAAATTTCAATATCCACTCCTTGCTGCCCTAACTGTTTCACTAATTCTTCAAGCAACTGTCCTGTAGCGGCATAATCTGGAGGGAAAAATTGGGTAACTACAGATAATTTAATTGATTGTTGAGCTTTTACAGAAGGCTTGTTTTTCGCATCTAAAGGAGTAGAAATGGATTTCAAAAAATTTTGATTAATCCATTGATTAAGTCTCATAGTCTATGGCCTCGTCTGAAATAGAAAAAACTGTTATGCAAAACCTGTATAAACTAGAAATAATCTAGCAAAAACATCCAGACTATGATTGTAAAAATTTACAAATCTGGCTTAATATTCACTAAAGAAGCTTGACTTAACAAACTACAATTTTCGTAAAATTAAGTAATTGATATAAAGTACTATCAATACTAATTTTATTTCGGCATGTTAGCCACAGCTTGGCAAACCCTAACTAAACTGAAAACCTTGTATTTTGTTTAGTCCACGCTCCCAAGTAGAGTCTAGTTCGTCACCCCACAATAGCTTAAAAGACCTCTGAACCTCGCACATTTAGGCATGATCTTATAATCCTATTAAGGCTAACTAACAGAACACTCTTTCTAGTTTATATACACACTTCTCTAACAGATACGAGAACACAAAAATGATGAAAATACTTCTAGCCGAGAACAAATTATTTTAGAGAGAAGATAGTATTTTTATGTATAAAGCAAGTCCTTGACAGTTTGAACTAGTACTTACTTAAACTTCTAAAAAGAGATTTAATGGGTGGTGGCAGTCTATATTGTGTCAATAAGATTGAGTCAACTGAGATATCTGGAGTTATGATTCCTATTCATAATTTGATTCTAGGATGTTTTGTTTTGAGCAGTCTTTAGTATTTATTTGAGTTTCTCCAGTTACATACAACTTTATAAATTGCCCTTTTGAGCTTTATTATTTTTGATATGCAACACTTCGAATTTCACAATACCATGTTTCCATATCGAATCATTTACTTCATTAAAAATTCATATTTTTAAAGTATATCTAATCTAAAACTTTATAAAATAATCGTTTTATCGGCTATCGGGACTCCTGTTTGATTTTTGAACAAGATTTAGATATTATACACAGAAAATAATGGTATAAAAAACACCCAACTAGAGTTTTATTAAAATACACTTAATATATATTCAATGAACTGCAAAGTATGCAAAGAAAGAGATCAGTCGAGGAATTAATTATTCAGTGCATTTACATATAATTTGTAGAAGTCAGCATTTACAAGTTACCACAGCCGAGGTGGAGGGATGGCGATAACTCCACTTGATGCCAAGCATCGATAATTTATATCCGTTAATTATTAACTTAAGCACTTGGGTATTACCTGTGTTCCCACTGAATCCAAAAATAAATCGTTTTTATGAGAGAATGATTGGATATTATTACCAAAATTCACCTTTATCCAGTAAAAAGTTTAAAGTCTTGTACTCTCTTATACTTTAACAAAGTGAATCGTTTGTATTATTTCATACTATTTAACGATCCTAACTAGCAGCTTGCGTTATTTATGTAGTGGATTAAAGAATAAAGACTTGTGATTTCATAATAAGTTTATTAAGTAAATATCAAATCTAGTATAGATTGTTGGTTGTATCAAATTTACCTCACAGAAGCTTATAAAACTCTTTCTAGTAATCCTGTCTAAATTTATTACCAAATATTAAGCACATGATGGAGAATTATCCTTCCCAACCTTCCAGTTCTGATAGCAGTAATAATTCTGTACCTCCATCTCTTCAGAATCAGCAAAATCAAATTGTTCCGTGGATTGAAGAGGAAGAAGAATCCAGTGTACAAAAACTTCTGAGTGCTTTACGGCGAAGAGCGTTAGTTATGACAGGTGTAACTATTACTGTTATGACAATTGCAGTTATTAGCTTAGTGCTAAAGCAGAAGCCCCCAGAATATGAAGGCAATTTTCAACTATTAGTGGAACCTGTAAATGATGACTCTAAAGCTGTGGATGTTGTCAAAGACTCTAACCCACAGATATCTAGTCTAGATTATGAAAGCCAAATTCAGGTTCTTAAGAGTCCTGAAGTAATGAGAGACACTCTTAAACAGCTACAAGCTTCTTATCCAGAATTAAACTATTATTCTCTTCTCGATTCTCTAAAAATTACTCGATTAGGTGAAACCAAGATTATATTAGTTAGCTATCGCAGTAACAATCAAGATCAAACTCAAGCCGTACTACAGAGGCTCGCTAAAGATTACTTAGACTACAGCAAAATCAGGAGGCAAACCAAATTACGTCAAGGGCTTCAGTTTGTTGAATACCAATTACCTTTAACACAGAATCGAGTAGATCAACTCCAAAAAGAGTTGCAATTTTTTAGACAAAATTACAATTTTGACAATCCAGAATCCCAAGCAGAGCAAATCTCATCACAAATCATTGAATTATCTCAAAAAAGACAAGAAATTGATCTACAGTTAGCTCAAGCTCGTGCTAATTTAACGAGTTTAAAAGAAAAAAATGGCGCAACAGCAATGCTGAATAATGCTCCTTTATATCAGCAGTTAATTACTCAAATACGTCAATTTGATATTCAGATTGCAACTGAATCAACTCGTTTAGAGGACAAAAACCCAACCATTCAAACATTGAAAGAGAAACGAGCTAGTCTTTTACCTTTGCTACGTAAACAGGCACAGCAATTATTGGGTGTAAAATTTGCAGAAGTAGAGATGCAACTTCAGCAATTAGAAGTGCAAAGTCAAGAACTTACCAAAATAGAACAGAAACTTGCACAGCGACGCAACCAACTGCCAATTCTAACAAGACAGTACACTGAATTACAGCGTAAATTGCAATTTGCAAATGAGAGTTTGAATCGGTTTTTATCAACCCGCGAGAATCTCCAAATTCAAATATCCCAAACAGAGCTGGGCTGGCAATTACTTCAAGTACCAACTACACCGGACATTCCCATTTCTTCTTCTGATACTCTACGCAGTTTTCTATTGGCATTAGTTGCAGGTATCATCTCAGGAGTTGGTATTGTCTTATTAATGGAAAAGCTAGATAATGCCTACCAGACTGTCGATGATCTGAAAAGAAAAGTCAAGCAGCCATTGTTAGGAAATATTCCTTTTGAACAACAAATTCAAACTAAGCAAAACCACACTTTTAAGCAAGTTTTTTCTTTATTAAGGATACCAAATTTTCTTTCTAAGGAAACTGCTAAAGTGAGTGTTTTACCAGAGGAAGAACAGGTTGAGTATTCTTCCAACTTTTCCGAAGCTTTAAGGGTAGTTTATACAAACATTAAACTACTCAGTTCCGATAGCCCGTTGCGTTCAATAGTTATTAGTTCAGCTATGCCTGGTGATGGCAAGTCTACTATAGCCCTTCATCTAGCTCAGATAGCTACAGCAATGGGGCAACGAGTCTTACTCGTAGACGCTGATCTTCGTAAACCCACAATTCACAATCTATCACATTTAAATAATCTCTGGGGATTAAGCAATTTAATTTCTACAAACTTACCAGTGGGAGAAGTAATTCGACAACTACCTTCTATGAGCCAATTATCTGTAATCACTGCTGGGCCAGTACCATCCGATCCCGCAAAGTTGCTCTCATCTTCAAAGATGAAGCAATTAATGATAGATTTCCAGAAGACTTTTGACTTAGTGATTTACGACGCACCTCCTCTCGTAGGATTAGCTGATGCTAGCCTGATAGCACCTCACACTGATGGACTATTGATAGTAGTTCGAATTCACAAAACAAATTCTTCAATTCTAAAAATAGCTTTAGATAACCTGAAAATTTATCGGTTGAATATATTAGGCATAGTTTGTAATGGTCAGAAAACTAATTTTAATGGTTTGTATTAAGAGGGAATATACTTTATACTCTCCACATTACATTTATAGAAGCCTATGACCTTATAATTATTGACTCTGGTTCATAGGTTCAATTTTCGGCGTGGTGAGGTGAAAAATAATTAATTAACAATCCAATCTTGAAAGGATACTATTGCGATCAGCAAAGAAGATAAGGGCAACAAGCGATTCAGGCGTTGCTGAATCATGGGATGATTTAGCCAAATTTGGAAGAGTTATCAATGCTTTCACCCACCAATTCATCCCGTATTTATGCAACGCCCAATTTTAGATTCTGCTTTCCTAATCTGTTCATAATGCTTTCATCACATGAAAATAGTTTTATATTGATTTTCCAGACTCAGAATGCTCTAATGTGTCCAATCTTTGTTTTGACGCTCCTGGGAAATCTCACGATATTCACTAGCTAACTGCTTTAATGTAATTGCTATGTGGATGCCTAAGTCAGGAGGGTAAATTCCTTTTTAGAAATCACTTTATATACGTTCGCTCTCGCCTAAACCCCCAGTTACAAAAAAACTTGTGCCAAATTGGCATGACACATACAACTGAAATTTGGTATAGATTTTAGTAGTTCAATATAGTAATAGCAATAGTTACATTTCGTTAAGTACAACGTAATTATTACTAACTTTAAGTGTTAGGTTACACAAATTTGAACACCGCTCAATTACCAATCTGATGTTGTTAGGGGTAAATTTTAGATATGATATTCACTCTTTGTATAAAGATAGCAACGCCACTAATTTACAAAACAATCAATCAATCACAAGTAAGCTGTAGTCTTATATACAATAAGATGTTAGTTTATATATCCGGTTTTTCAAGACATAACTTGTCTAAATTTATCAAGGCAAATTATAACAATTAAACAATTGCTGAAGATAACTCAAGCATAAATACAAACTAGTGCAAAGATAGTAGTTGCACCATCCAACCAAATTCCGTACTTAGAAGATGTTTGAAAAGTTTGCGGTTTAGTAGACTTCTTGCAGAATAATTTTATGCTAAGGTAGAGAGTTTTGACATAAATTTGCCAAAACTTTTTTGCAAGAGGTCTACTCAAAAAAGCTCTTAGGATATAAGCTGTAAACAAGTAGATACAGCACTATTGAGAGCTATGAGTAAAGCATATTCCAGTAACCTGGGCAAAGACCAGTAGAAATGTGTATGGGTATTTTTTTGATTATTAGCTATGTCCATTTCTAGAGAAGCCAACTCTAATATGGATGTAAAAATCAGAAATTAGGAAATTAGGAATTGATTTAAAAATTAAATTTTTGTTCATTCATAAATTATCAAATGGACAAAACACTTACCTATGTCAATTCTCTAGAAATGATTATTTAACAAGACGTTCCAGGAATACAAACATCATTTTCAAGTTAGTTGGCGGTATTAAATATTATCTGAACGGATAATATTTATGTACAAAAGGGATGATTCTGTAGCTTGCTCAGGAGGTCTTTTGAAGTATGAAACTCTTACTTAGAATCTTTCAAAAATTTAGTGCCAATTTATTAACAAAGCTGCTAGAGCTAAAAAATACGCACTTGTTAATTTTTGATATCATTATTTTTTCAATTACTCCTTTATTAGCGCTGCTTATCCGTTTAGACGGCTCTCTCGAGATTCAAGCAGACATATCACAACTAGGAATCGCAACTCTACTATTTTTATTAGTTAAACTAATTGTATTTTGGAGTTTCGGTTTTTATAGGCGCTACTGGCGCTATGCCAGTGTTGAGGAACTGACATATATAGCCATGTTGATGGTAGGTGCAATAGTCATCCAAAGCACGATATTTAATCTTCTTAATCACATATTGCCTTTTGTAACAGATAACCTGCCGCGATCGCTGCCATTTATTGATGGATTATTGTCGTGTATTTTCATAGGAATGCTACGTTTCAGTTTTCGAGTTGTAGAGAGGTTTATCCAACGTCAAGGAGTATTTAATCCACGAGAGCGGGTGCTGATTATTGGTGCTGGTAGTGCCGGAGTTTCCCTTGTGCAAGATATGCAAAGCAAACCTAAACTAGGCTTTCATGCTGTTGCCTTCATTGACGACGATCCACGGAAATTAAATGTCCAAATTCGTGGTATTCCAGTCGTAGGCGATCGCCACCAAATTCCTGATACTTTGAAATCTTTCCAAATCCACAAAGTTATCATCGCCATGCCTACGGTTGCTGGCCATGTTATTCGAGAAATCGTAGATATTTGCAAAGCAACTGGAATACAAACTAGTACTTTACCTGGAATATATGAAATCCTCAACGATCGTGTGCGGGTAGATAGCATTCGAGATGTCAGGATTGAGGATTTGCTCAGGCGAGAACCCATACAGACTGATGTTGAGCAAGTGCATAAATTTATCAAAGGTAAGACAGTACTGATTACAGGTGCAGGAGGATCAATTGGTAGTGAACTTTGCCGTCAAATTTTCAAGTGTCATCCTGCGGAAATGATACTTATGGGACACGGGGAAAATTCTATATTTAATATCCAACAAGAGTTAGAAAAACTGATCCAAATACTCAAAAATGATGGGAAAGTACAGCGATACATCCCTCGTATTTATACTTTCATTGGCGATATTCGTTATAGCGTTCGCCTAAAACAAGCTTTTGAACAATTTCAACCTAACGTGATTTTTCATGCTGCTGCTCATAAACACGTTCCTCTGATGGAATTAAATTTATCAGAAGCAATCACTAACAATGTGCTTGGAACAAAAAACTTATTGGATATGGCGCTGCAATACAATGTTCAAAACTTTGTGATGATTTCCACAGATAAAGCTGTTAATCCCACTAGTGTCATGGGTGCTAGTAAAAGAGTTGCCGAAATGTTAGTGCTGCAAGCTGCAAAAGAAAGTGGTAAACCTTATGTTGTTGTGCGTTTTGGCAATGTTTTGGGTAGTCGCGGTAGCGTAGTTCCCACTTTCAAAAAACAAATTGCTTCAGGTGGCCCAGTAACCGTTACCCATCCTGATATCTGTCGTTATTTCATGACCATTCCTGAAGCAGTGCAACTTGTTTTACAGGCTGCGGTATTGAGTCGTGGTGGTGAAGTCTTAATGCTGAATATGGGCGAACCTGTAAAAATTGTTGATTTGGCGAAGGAATTAATTCGGCTTTCGGGATATGAAGTAAATAAAGATATTGACATCTTGTATACAGGCTTAAGACCTGGGGAAAAGTTATTTGAGGAACTGTTTATCGAGGGAGAAGAGTACGAACAAACTCAACATGAGAAATTGATAGTAGTGAAAAATGGTAGTCGGATTGTTTCAGAGAATCTCGCTGTGACTGTAGAAGAATTGTGTACCGCAGCAGGTAAAAATGATATTAAATACATCATGTTATTACTGGAACGCCTGGTGTCAGGATACAAGCCTAAATACTTAGAAAGTCATGAACGAAGAAACGGATTAAAAAATAGTGCTGTAATCACATATTTAAATAAAAATAAACTCGCGAAAGTGGAATCGGGAGGAGCTAAATAAAATAGAGCCTTTGGACTCTAAGTCGATGGCTAATTCATCAAATAACTCTACATTTAAGGGAATCAACATGGAAACGAGCTATGGCTCTCACGGCTTATTGCAAAAATTAAATAGACTATTTACCCTAGAAAAAAGATATTTTTCCTTTTTCAAGCAACTAGCAAGAACTTTGGTAAGGAGAAAAACTAAATGGTCAATTGGAATTTATACAGGTCAATCTCTTTTTGATTTCGTTTCTACAGAAAATGTCAAAAATCCAGTTTTGACTGCTAAAGATGTAACAGATGTAATGGCCGAATTTGTTGCCGATCCATTTATGGTTTTTCATAACGGCACTTGGTATATGTTTTTTGAAGTACTGAATAGTCTTAATAATAAAGGAGAAATAGGACTAGCAACTAGCAATAATGGATTTAATTGGAATTACAAACAAATAGTAATTAAAGAACAATTCCATTTGTCTTATCCTTATATATTCAATTTTCAGAATGAATACTACATGATTCCAGAGACTTATGAAGCTAATTCTATTCGCTTATATAAAGCAGTTGATTTCCCAACTAAATGGACGTTTTTAAAAACTTTAATAGATGGCAAAGATTATGTAGATAGTTCTGTTTTTAATTTTAATGCAAAGTGGTGGATGTTCACATCTTCATCACAAAGCAATATTCTACGTCTTTACTATACTGATGACTTGATGGGGCATTGGATTGAACATCCTCAAAGTCCTATTGTAGAAAACAATTTAAACATAGCAAGACCAGGAGGAAGAGTTGTAGTATACGATAATAAAATTTTCCGATATACCCAGGATGATGAGCATTTGTATGGCAATCAAGTGCGAGCATTTGAAATCACCGATTTGACAACAACAACTTATGAAGAAAAAGCGGTTAAAGATAATCCAATTATCAACGCAAGTGGTTATGGATGGAATAAAAACGGAATGCATAATATCGATCCTCACAAGCTTGATAGCGGCAAATGGATAGCCTGTGTAGATGGTTATCAAATCATTGTTGTGTTTGGTACCAAACTGCAAAATTGGATCAGGTTAATGACTAAAGCAGATGCAACAACATAAGTCTCTAACACTGCGCGGCAACTTTTCTTGGACTTTCGTCGGTAATTTAGTTTATGCAGCTTGCCAGTGGGGAATGTTGGTGATAGTGGCTAAACTTGGCAGTCCAGAGATGGTAGGACAGTTTACCTTGGGGCTGGCGATCACAGCACCTATAATCATGTTTACAAATCTTCAGTTGCGAATTGTCCAAGCAACAGATGCCAGAAACCAATATTCTTTTAGCGATTACCTGGGGCTGAGACTAATCTCGACAGCTTTAGCACTTGCGATTGTTACGGTTATTAGTTTGTTAGGCGGCTTTCGATGGGAAACATCCCTAGTTATCTTATTGATGGGTTTGGCAAAGGCATTCGAGTCTATTAGCGACATATTTCATGGACTGATTCAACAGCACGAACGCATGGATCGGATTGCAACATCGTTGATGATTAAAGGCCCTCTATCACTCCTACTATTGGGCATTGGAGTATATATATCTGGCCATATTCTGTGGGGAGTATTGGGGTTGGCCTTTGCTTGGGCAGTGGTGTTGGTCGCTTGGGACGTTCGCAGTGGTATCTTGATGCTACACAGGTCACAATTACAACCGCGCTGGCATCGAAAAACCCTAGTAAAGATGGTATGGCTCTGTTTGCCTCTAGGGTTTGTGATGATGCTAATTTCACTCAATACCAATATTCCCCGCTACTTTATTGAGCGATATTTAGGTGAGCGGGAATTGGGGATTTTTGCAGCCATTGCCTACGTGATGGTGGCAGGAAACATAGTAGTAAATGCCCTAGCAGAGTCAAGCATTTCTAGGCTAGCTAAGTATTACGCGGCTAAAGATACTATGGCTTTCCATACACTCCTACTCAAACTGGTAGGAATCGCTGCTTTATTGGGTGGAACAGGTGTTTTGATAGCTGTTGTAGCTGGACATCAGATCCTGACTCTTCTGTATCGGCCTGAATATGCCGAGCAAACAAATTTATTTATCTGGTTGATGGTTGCGGCTGGAATTAACTATGTATCGTCTTTCCTGGGGTATGGAATGACGGCATGTCAGTACTTTCGCATCCAAATGCCTTTGTTTGCAACTGTAGTAACTATCTCAACCATAGCCTGTCTATTGCTGTTACCCAGTTTGGGATTGCTAGGAGCAGCGATCGCACTAGTTATTGCAACTATCGTTCAAACAATTTTTAGTTTAGGAGTTATCTTCCATGCACTACACAAACTCTAGAGATATCCAGAAGGTAAATGAGCATTCAATACGTATCCTTCATGTTGTTGGAGGGATGAACATGGGTGGAATTGAAACCTGGCTAATGTACATTTTGCGACACATCGATCGCGATCGCTTCCAGATAAATTTTCTGGTTAACACAGCCCAGCCCAGCGCTTACGATGAAGAAATTCGTGCGCTTGGTAGCAAGGTTATTCCATGTCCTCATCCGTCACGACCTTGGTTGTACGCTGCTAATTTCAAACGTATTTTACGCGAGTACGGCCCTTATGATATTGTTCACAGTCATGTTCATCACTTCAGTGGTTTTATCCTCCGCCTAGCACAGCAAGCTGGTGTGCCGATCCGCATTGCCCATAGCCATGTTGATTCTTTCTTGCTTGAGGCTAAGGCCAGATGGTATCGGCGTTTATATCTAAGTTTGATGGAACGATGGATTGCCCTATATGCAACTGTAGGTCTAGCATGTAGTCGCCAAGCAGGAGAGGCTTTGTTTGGTCTAAGCGAGCTGCGTTGGCGAGTGCTTGACTGTGGAATTGATCTCAAACCCTTCCAAGCTGTTGTTAATTCAGTTAGTGTGCGTGCTGAATTGGGTATACCTAAAGATGCCTTAGTCATAGGTCATGTTGGCAGATTTGAGCAACCAAAAAATCATCAGTTTCTTGTAGATATCTTTGCAGAGGTTGCCAAGCGAGAACCAAAGATGTACCTCTTATTGGTGGGTAATGGATCGTTGCGCCTAGATATAGAGCAGAAAATCATACAGATGGGCTTAACAGAGCGTGTAATTTTTGCAGGTGTTCGTCCTGACGTACCTCGACTCATGTTAAGCGCTATGGATATATTTCTGTTTCCATCTCTCTACGAAGGTCTGGGCTTAGTATTAATCGAGGCACAAGCAGCAGGGCTACCTTGTGTGTTCTCAGATGTTGTTCCTGAAGAAGCAGATGTAGTCAAGCCTTTAATACGAAGAATGTCTCTTTCAGAACTATCTTCTGCTTGGGCTGAGGCGATCCTATTTGCAAGCAAGACTGTACCAGGAATTAGCCAAAGAAAAGCTTTTGAAATTATTGAGCAATCCTCATTTAATATTCATAATACTGTTGAAACTTTTGAGGAAATATACTTAAAAACAGTAAATTTATCCAAACTGATTTATTTTTAAGCCTCATATAGAATTAATAATAATGGTACAAATTAATGTCAAACATCATCAATAAAAAAATATTAAACCAGGACTTTTGGAATAACATAATTATTTTACCTATTGACTTAACTTTACTTTTTTGCTCTACATTTCCTGGAGAAAATAAAACAGTATATGAAATTCCTTTATTTTTTGTTTTTTGGACAATAGTTTTTGTCCTGAGAAGAAACTTTATTTTAAGCCCAGCAGAAATTTCTGCTCAAATATTCATTTTTATTGCTCTTCTACCTATTTTTATTCAATTTTATCAATACAATTTTGACTATTATCTTGGCGCTGTATCAGGAATTCTATATGTTAATATTCTTGTTTTTGGCACTCATGTAATCAAGCGATTGCTCAGTAATAGTCCAGGTTGTAAGATAGTTAGATGGCTGCCTGCAATTATACTAATTTTTCTTGGAATATTATCTCAACAGTTTGCTGGAAACGATCCGAGACAATCTTTTATATTTGGGCCTAATATTTACTACAGGATTATTGGAACTATTTTCTTGCTAAATCTCGTGTTAGTTCACGAAAATTACTCTAGTAAGAAAGAGAAAGTTTCAATCCTTAGCTTACTAACTACAATATTCTGTTTAGCCATTGCATTATCTCTAATGGTTAAAACAGGTTCTAGAGGTGCAACAGTAGTAGGAATTGTTATGACATTATCTTTTCTTTATACAGTACTATCTATAAAATTGAATTGGATAAAATTTGCTACTATAGCTACAATATTTACTCTTTTTGTACTCGCTATAAATTCAAGCTTTTCTAAATCTATTATTGATTCTAGAGTATTTTGGTTTTATGACCGTGGTGCCTCCTCTGGTTCTATTGCAGTCAGAGAAGGATATTGGCAAAACTTGACATCTTTTTTTCTAAAAGATAATTTTTTATTCGGCGAAGGAAGCCAATACATATATTCCTATCCTCACAATCTTTATCTAGACCTGCTATATAATGGCGGCTTTTTCCCCTGTGTCATTCTTATAGGATTTACTGCAATGTACGGAATATTTTTATGGAAAGGGAAATTAAATAGAAACTGGAAAATTATAACTATAGTTTGTTCACCAATTTATATAGGTTCTCTATTTTCTGGAACATTATATGACAACTATTCAATTATAAGCCTAATATTTGCACTGCCAAATTTGATACACAACCAAGTTCCTACTATATCTACAAAAAATCAAAGGGTTGGATAAAAATTCAAATCTATAGTTTGAATAGGAGAGAATCACTTTTATGCATGAATTTGATGAATGTCAAATACGGTCAACTGTTATCCTATATGTTGCGCCAATTACACACAATCGGATTACTGGGTTAACACCTGCCATAACGCCATTAGTTAATGTCCTGCAAAATTTAGGAGTGCAAACTGGACTTTTGACTACTTCTAAAATAGGGCGGTACGAAAATCCTGAGCCATATCCAGTTGTTTATATAAATGATCTACCTCTTTATGCAAGTTTAGCTTCAATGCCAGAACCATTGAATAAACCCGATCTGATTGTTTTCCAAAGTACCTATATTTTGAAACATATTCCACTCGTATATGAGGCTTTGCAACACAAGATTCCCTATATAATTACACCTCACGGTGGGATGACACAGAGAGCACAGCAGCAAAAGCAACTGAAGAAAAAGGTAGGTAACTTTTTATTTTTTAACTGGATGGTGCGAAATTCTACTGCTTTGCATTGTTTAAATGAACAAGAAGCTATAGATATGAAAAAAACCTGGAGTCATCCTGTATTTATAGTTGGAAATGGAGTCAATATGCCGCAACGCAAACTATTGGCATACCCAGGGAGTAGACCAGGATTAAAATTTGTCTTTTTAGGAAGACTCGATATCAACCATAAAGGATTGGATCTTCTATTAGAAGGTTGTGCGCTGTTACAAGAAAAATTAAGAGAATCAACAGTTCAGATACTTTTATATGGATCTAATATAGCTGGAAGTAAAATAAAACTTGAGAAGATGATAAATAAATATCAACTTCAAGATATTGTTCATCTCAACGATCCAGTTTTGGGAGATGCAAAGCAAAAAGTTTTCCAAAGCGCAGATTTGTTTATACATACCTCTCGCTTTGAAGGACATCCAATAGCAGTATTAGAGGCTTTATCTTATGGAATACCTTGTCTACTCACACCTGGAACTAATATGGCAAGTGAAGTGGAGGCGGCTGGAGCTGGATGGTCTGTGGAAGCTACTCCAGTAGCGATCGCTAAACGGATGCAAGATATTTTAACCGCGCGATTAGAATTCCCAAAAAGAGGACAGGCGGCACGAAATTTAGTAGAAGAAAAATATTCTTGGAACCAGATTGGCAAGCAGTCACTTCGAGAATACTTCAATTTATTACATGAAGGTTGCAAAAATATAGATGTAATTGTTAATTCAAATAATTTTCTAGAGGTTCAACGTTGATGAAAACTCGCAGATTAATTTATTTACATCAATATTTTTCGATTCCTACAGTTTTTGGAGGCACAAGATCCTGGGAGTTTTCGACTCGTCTTGTTCAAGATAAATGGCAAGTTTGTATGTTTTGCAGTGACTCAGAAATTCATGAAATTCCCGCCGTAAATATCCTGAAATTGTTCAATACAAAAAATGTTAGTTTTGAGCTAAATGTTATTCCTTTGAAATATAGTAATTACATGAGCTTCTCGCGGAGGATTTTGGCATTTTTGAGTTTTGCTGTGAGGTCTTCTTTACAAGTCCTGCGAGAAGAAAAAGCTGACCTCACTTTTGCTACTAGCACACCGCTTACTATTGCAATACCAGCTTTATTGCGAAAATGGTTACATGGGACTCCTTATGTTTTTGAAGTCAGAGATCTCTGGCCAGAAATGCCAATAGCTATGAAAGCTGTACGCTCACCATTAGCTATATTTTTGGCTCGGCAATTAGAACAGATAGCTTATCAAAATGCTTCTCATATTGTGGCGCTTTCTCCTGGCATGAAAGAAGGCATTGTCAAACAGGGTATATCTCCTGAGAAAGTAGAAGTGATTCCTAATGCTTGCGATAATGCACGTTTTAACATTTCAGAAACAATTGGATTAGAGTTTCTCCGCCAGCATCCCGAATTATCTGGCGGGCCTTTGATTGTTTACACCGGTACATTCGGGCATATAAATGGAGTTAACTACTTGGCTTATTTAGCAAGTCACATGAGAAATATCATACCTGAAGCTAAATTTCTGGTGGTTGGTTCAGGTGCCTGTGAAAGTGAAGTCAGAGAAGCTAGTCGTCAATTAGGGATTTTGGAAAAAAACTTCTGGATGTGGCCACCTATTCCCAAAGCTGAAATGCCAGCACTTCTTTCTGCATGTACTGTTGCCACCTCCTTGTTTAAGCCAATTCCTGAGATGGAGCATAATTCAGCTAATAAATTCTTTGATGCCCTAGCAGCAGGTCGTCCAGTCGTAATTAACTATGGCGGTTGGCAGAAAGAAATTCTCGAACAGTCTGGTGCTGGTATTAGCATTTCTAGCAACGATCCAAAAGTTGCTGCAATTCAACTTGCAAAATTTTTAAATAGCTCTGAGTGCTTGCAAAGCGCTCAGGCTGCTGCAAGAAAACTTGCAGACACAATGTTTGATCGAGATATTTTGTACAAGAAACTAGCAAATGTTTTTCAGAAGGTTTTAAATGAAACGCATTCTGGCATTTAAAAAGTGGAAACATTGGTCGAAAATAAAATTCTTACGTTGTGCTGATAAGTTACTAGCAGCCGTTGGAATTGTTGTTGCGTCCCTCGTCTTTACGGCAACAAATACAGAAGTTTTTGGACAAGATATATACCCTAAGAGTAAGCAATTTCCGTTAGGACTATACTCCATACACGAAGCACAAGATATGCAGAGAGTGCGGCAATTGGGATGGAAAATCGCCCAGACATATCATTTTACCCCTTCTTTTCTTGAGACTGTAGCTAAAGGTAAGATGCTTGCTCTTGCCAGCCTGCCAGGTAAATCTGAGCCGATACCAGAAGTGCAAGCAGCAAAGAAGATAACTGCTCTTGCTAAGAGCGATCGAGTAGCGTGGTGGGAATTTCCTGAAGAACGGCGCTATTGGAGAGATGGAGAAATGGCGATAGTTACTAATTATGCGAGTTGGACACGCAAATACGATCCAAAAAAGCGACCGAATTATATGTATATTCCCGGTCACTATGATGCTACAAGTGTTCAGCAGTATGTACCTTATTTGGATATCATTCCCTCCAGCATTTACACAAACTATATAGGGGTGCCACATGCATGGGTGCGGTGGCGGATGGAAACCACACTAAAAGGGATCGAGTTAGCAAAAGCCAAAATAGGCCCTGATTATCTGAATGGAGAAAAAACTCCTGTAGCAATTTTGGAACTCTTTCACGAATCAGGCAATGCGATCGCCACAAAGGAAGGGGCATACCACGACTTTTGGCAGTCTATCGTA
The DNA here is from genome assembly GCF_015206895.1 of Nostoc sp. LEGE 12450. Lineage (GTDB taxonomy): Bacteria > Cyanobacteriota > Cyanobacteriia > Cyanobacteriales > Nostocaceae > Nostoc. Next base: position 69,610 of record NZ_JADEXU010000008.1, read on the forward strand.
TCTGGTGCTAGGGGGATTCTGATTTTTTCCTACTGGCACAAGCGCGACCATCCTAATCTGGAAAGTGTTTTGCAAACATATCATAAGGCTGCTGGAGAGATTGTAGGGCCAGAGCAATTGGGCTCGGCTATCTTGTATGGCACGAGGCTGGATAATGTGAGCTTTAAGATTGTCGCTGGACCAGCAAGGACAGAGGAGTTTTATACCTATGGCATGGAGCAACCACTCAGCTTTCCCTCTATTAATTTGCTGACAACTGTTTGGAATCAATTTACTTACATTATTGCCGTCAACTCAGCAAATAAACCTGTTTCTGTTAGTTTTACTGGACTTTCTAATACATCCACCAAAGCAACTGTTCTATTTGAAAACAAAAAAGTTCTGCTTAACGAAGGAGTATTAAATGCCGAATTTAAACCACTTGGCGTACATATCTTCAAAATTCCTAGCAGCAAAGTATTGAAAAGAGAAAAGCAAAGTATCTACGCTCAAGTGCCTCGATGAAACTGGTAGATATTGATTCCTGATTTTTACCTTTACGACAGTGAAAGCTACAGCTATGAACAGCAAATATTTACAAAAACATTTTTTCAGAAAAAATAGCAGATTAATCAAGTCTATATTAGATAGATTTGTAGCAGCGATCGCCCTTTTAGCTCTTTCTCCAGTGATATTGATAATTGCGATCGCTATTTATCTCCGCATGGGTTATCCGGTTCTGTTCACTCAGCCCCGTCCTGGTAAAAATGCTCGTATTTTCAATTTTTACAAGTTCCGCACTATGACGGATGAACGCGATGCCAAAGGTAATCTTCTCCCTGATGAGAAACGCCTCACGCCTTTTGGTGAATTTCTTCGTCAAACCAGTTTAGACGAACTCCCTCAATTGTGGAACGTTCTCAAAGGTGACATGAGTTTTGTGGGACCTCGCCCTTTATTGGTTAGCTATCTTGACCGTTACACTCCTGAACAAGCACGCCGTCATCAAGTGAAACCAGGCATCACAGGTTTAGCACAAATTAAAGGCCGCAACGCTATTGGTTGGGAAAAAAAATTTAACCTTGATATCTGGTATATCGATAATTGGAGTTTGTGGTTGGACGTGAAGATTTTTTTTCTTACGGTGTTCAAAGTATTAGAACAAAATGGAATCGACCAAAAAGGCCACATCTCCTCTGAAGAATTTAAAGGTTAACTTAAGGAAAATTAAATGATTAAAATTTTCAGCCCACATCTAGATCGAGCGCAACTAGAACTTTTACCAACTGCTCAAGATGTTGCTTTTTACGAAGAACACGGTTGGTATATCTCCAAAAAAGTCATTCCCGATGAAATGATTGATGCAGCCATTTTAGCTAGCGAAAAATTCTATTTTGGAGAGCGAGATACAAAGCTTCCTTCTAGTACAGGTTATAGCAACTGGAAGCTAGGAGATGAGAATGCTATTCGTAATAACGAATTCGTTTCTTTGCAAAATAATATCCTCCGAGAGTTCGCACTTCAGCCAATTATTGGAGCAATTGCCGCTAGGCTAACTAAAAGCAAACGTATTCGCCTATTTGAAGACCAGTTAGTTTATAAAGCTCCACACAGTCAAGATGGCAAAGGGGTAGTTGGCTGGCATACAGACAGTGCTTACTGCTCTACCTGTACTTCAGATAAGCTACTAGCTGCTTGGATTCCTTTTCATGACTGCGATGAGTCTAGAGCGCCGCTAGTTGTCATTGATGGTAGTCACAAATGGTCTGGTAACGAACATTTACGCTACTTCAACCAGCAAAATCTTAAAGAGATAGAACAAAAATTTGCCCAAATAGGACGCAAGATTATCGAAGTTCCTATGACTTTAGAAAAAGGGCAAATGAGTTTTCATAACTGTAGAACGATTCATGGCAGTTATCCTAATCACAGCGATTTATTTCGTTTAGCAATAGCTGTACATCTCCAAGATGATGACAACCGCTATCAAGCTTTTTGGAATCCGCCAGGTAAACGCATTCATCACTTCCTTGACAGCATTTGTCGCAAACTGCCCAATGGAAATCCAGATTATAGTGACCCAGCAATATTTACTATTTTGTGGTCAGCAGAAGATGGATAGCAAATACTAAAACATAGCCAAATAATTGGAAGAATCACATGAATTTACAAGTACAAATAATAGAATTAACAAATGATTTGTGGTTAAAAACCCTGCAAGAAATTCGTCATGATTTTTACCATTTGCCTGAGTACAGCTATTTAGAAGCTAAAAGAACTGATACTATCCCCGAAGCTATATTAATAACTGAAGGTGAAAAAAAGTTTTTTGTCCCTTATTTACTCAGGAAATGTAATGATATCCTCTTTGAAGGACTACAATCAGCAGATATTTTTGATGTTGTTTCCCCCTATGGCTATCCGGGAATCTTGCTCAGTGAAGCAGCTCTTAACACACCAGGATTTCTAGATACTGCTCTAGATATCATGAAGCAGGAATTTCACTCTAGGGGAATATGCTCCGCTTTCTTTCGTTTGCATCCAATTCTCAATGAGAGTTTCACCAAAGTCTCTCAAACGGAAACTTTGAAACTTACAGGCGAAACAGTCTCAGTTGATTTGAGGCTTTCTAACTTGTGGACTCACACCAGAAAGGGTCATCGTAGCACAATTAACAAGTGTAAGCGCCTCGGAATGATTGCCAAGATGGTTCCATTCCAAGATTATTTGGACGAATTTGTTGCAATCTATGAAGAAACCATGAAACGTGTCAATGCAACGACAGGATACTATTCCTTTAATTCCGAATATTTTACTCAAATGAATGATTTGTTAGGTGTTAGTCTTCATCTATGCATTGTTGAACACGAACATCAGATAGCTTGTGTTGGTTTATATACAGAATGTTGTGGAATTATGCAAAGCACACTTGGGGGAACAAGAAATCAGTTTGTTCATTTATCACCAGGTAGTTTAGAAACCGACTATGCAAGATATTGGGCACAGAAACGCGGGAATGAATTTTTGCACTTGGGGGGTGGAGTTGGTAGTTCAAATGAGGATAGTTTATATATTTTCAAAGCGGGTTTCTCTCAACTGACTCACAAGTTTTTAACATTACGTTTAATAATTGATGAGGAAAAATATTATAACCTGGTGAACTTAAGAGCGAAAGTTATAGGTAAAACAGCATCAGAATTATTGGAATCAGACTTTTTTCCTGCTTATCGTTCACATTGAATAACCACGATCGGAAAATTATGCTTTTCATTTTTCATATTGGTTAAGCAATTAAGCTTGATAATGCTTCTAGTATTTAAGTTTTGAAAATTTACATAAATCATAGTCAATGAAAATTCAACAAGCATCCGTTTTAATTCCCGATCCATGCAACAATCCTCTTGCGTACTATGCAATACGCTGTCTTAAAAAAGCTAATAGTGAATTTAAGATAAATGTGATTGTTTCTTCAGACCAAGTATCAGATGAGAATGAATGGTTATATTTTTACAAGCATTCGGCATATATTGATAGTTTAGTTATTTCGAAAAATAGGATGAATTCAATAAAGTATTTAGATGAGGTAATTAGGACAATCGAAACTCAAGGAATAAATATTATATTTCCGGCTTCTGAAGAAAGCTTCAAGTTTGTTTCAAAATATAGAGATAAATTGTCAAAATTGTGTAGAGTAGTAGCATTACCAAGTGAAGAAAATTTAGATACAGCCTTTGACAAATGGAAGTTGCACCTTTTATTAAAAAAACATAATATTCTAACACCTGAAACAGTTTTACTTAAAGAGATTGAGAATATTAGCCAATTTAATTATACTGTAATACTCAAACCAGTTGATGGCAGTGGTGGAAAAAATATACAAAAATTTGAGTCTTTAGAAGAAGAAAACTTTCAGGCTCTTTGTAACTATCCCAACGATGCCTATATTGTTCAAAAATATGTACCTGGTCATGACATAGGTTGTAGTGTTCTTTGTCAGGATGGGCAAGTTCTTGCTTACACAATACAACAGCAATTAGGGTTAACAAAAGGATTTACTCCCAAAATTGACAAATTGAAGTTTGTTCATGATTCTGCTGTTATTGATATAGTCACAAAAACTATGAATGTACTTAAATGGAATGGTGTTGCTAATTTAGACTTAAGATATAATTCTCAAACAGGACAAATTAATGTTATTGAAATCAATCCACGGTTTTGGCAATCTCTAATGGGTTCTCTCTCAGTTGGTGTAAATTTTCCGTATATTTTATATTTACTATCAAATAACATCAGTTTTGAGAAGATTTCCTATAAAGAACAATATTATGCTAAATTCCATAGGTTCATTCAAGATGCTTTCAACGGCTCTTTAGAATATAGTTTGTCTGATACGAATGTTAAATATTTTTTATCAGATCCAAGTGGTATACTCCATTTCTTATTTTATAAGCTTATTAAACAGAAGTTACTTCAAAATATGAAAAGTATATTTTCTTTGCAATCTCAGAAATTACAAAATGTTAAATAACAAGTAAGTGTAAAGGTTTTTTAAGTCATCAACAATACTTTGAGGAGTTTCTCATGAAAAAATCTGAATTATTGCAGCCTTATCAGATAATCCAAACTACTGAAAATAATTATGACTAAACCAATCTTGCTCTCGACTCCACACATGGGCGATCGCGAGCTAGAACTCATCAAAGAAGCTTTTGATACTAACTGGATTGCACCAGTAGGCCCACACGTAAATGCTTTTGAGCAAGAATTTTGTCAAGAAACTGGGGCTGGGTATGCGGCGGCTGTTAGTTCTGGTACAGCAGCTCTGCATTTGGCTTTACGGTTAGTAGGTGTCCAGTCTGGAGATGAAGTTTTTTGCTCTACCCTGACATTTATAGCTACTGCCAATCCAATTGCCTACTTAGGAGCAAAACCAGTATTTATTGATAGCGATCGCACTTCTTGGAATATGAATCCTGACTTATTGCAGGAAGCGCTAGAGAACCGCGCACGTTTTGGCAGATTGCCTAAAGCAGTGGTACTTGTGCATCTGTATGGTCAAAGTGCAGATATCGATCCCATCCTGAAAGCTTGCAATCAATATGATGTTCCTTTAATTGAAGACGCAGCTGAAGCTTTAGGTGCTACCTACAAAAAGCGTTCTCCAGGAACTTTTGGGCGTATTGGCATTTACTCCTTCAATGGCAATAAAATCATCACTACCTCCGGCGGCGGGATGTTGGTTTCCGACGATCCACAATTGGTGGCAAAAGCCCGTTTCTTAGCAACCCAAGCACGCGATTCATCTCCCCATTACCAACACTCGGAAATTGGTTACAACTACCGCCTGAGCAATGTTTTAGCTGGTATTGGTCGCGGTCAATTACATCTTTTGAGTGAGCGAGTGGCAGCTAGAAGACGCAACTTTAAGATTTACCAACAGGTTTTAGGAAATCTTCCAGGCATAGAATTTATGCCGGAAGCTATTTTTGGCTGTGCTACTCGCTGGTTAACCTGTTTAACAATCGATCCAGCAACTTTTGGAGCAGATCGAGAACAAGTCCGCATCGCGCTTGCCGCACAGCAAATTGAAACTCGTCCTGTATGGAAGCCTTTGCATCTCCAGCCTGTGTTTGCTGAGTGTGAATATATTGGAGATACAGTCGCTAAAGATTTATTTACACACGGTCTTTGCCTACCTTCGGGTTCTAATCTTACAGACGAAGATTTGGAGCAAGTGATTAGTGAAATTCTAGCAATTCACCATAATAGTTCTAAAAGTCCTACTTCTATGTCTCTATTTAATCGGTAGCTTGGCTTGATAAATTATCTATCTTATTTCTTTTGCAGCAATATTGAGTCATCAATCTTAATTACATCAATCATTAAAAATTCAATTTAAATTTATGGAATCTCAAACAGAAAGCATTGTTACGTTTAATACCTATTTGCAAATTTTGAAGCGTCGGTGGTTGTCTTTTATAATAATATTTTTCCCAGCTTTGCTAATTTCATTGCTACCTTTGTTGTTAAGACAACCTAATTATATGGCAGAGGGAAAGCTGTTGTTCCACAAAACAAATATAACTTCTTCCCTAACGGGAGTAGGAACAGAAATAAACAAGCTAGAATCAGTATTTCAGGATCAAACTAATCCTTTAAACACAGAGGCAGAAGTTATACGCTCTATACCTATAGTGCAAAAAGCTATAAACAAACTTAACTTGAAGGACGACAAAGGGGAGCTTATAAATCTCCAGGCTTTTCTTAAAAAGTTGACTGTGAATAATATTGATGGAACTGATATTTTATTAGTATCATATCAAGATAACAACCCGGAAATTGCAACAGAAGTTGTTAATAAATTGATGGATGCTTATTTAGAATATAATGTATCCGCTCAGAGGAATCAAACTACGGCTGCTCGCAAATTTTTAGAAAAACAGATGCCGAATGCAGAATTAACTGTTCTAAAAGCAGAAGCCGATATCGCAAAGTTTAAAGAAAACTATAAAAGTGTTTCCCTGCCGGAGGAAGCAAGTAAGGCAGTAGAAAATATTGCAGATTTACAAAAGAAATTTAGTGAAGCTCAATCAAGAATTGCTGATATCGATGCACAATCTAAAGAAATCCGCGAACAATTGGGTATGAACTCTCGGCAGGCAATGATTAAGACTTCCCTTAGCCAAATTTCAGGTGTACAAGATATTCTCAAAGAAATTCAACAATTAGAGTCGCAACTTACACTCAGGCGAACTGTTGTAAAAGACACCCATCCGCAAATTCTAGATTTAGAAGACAAGTTAAAGTCTTTAAACAAGTTACTGCAACAACGCATAAAAAAAGTTACAGGAACGAATAAACCACAACTAAATCAAAACTTTGAATTAGGAGAGCTACAACAGCAGCTCTCAGCGAAGCTTATAGAATTAGAGTCAACCCATCTAGGTTTAGAAAGCCAAGCTGCTGCTTTATCTAACTTACAAGCTAGCCACAAAAAACGTTTGAGTTATCTTCCGAGATTAGAACAACAACAACGCCAGTTAGAACGTAAAGCACAAGTTGCACAATCTACTTATTTACTTTTGCAACAAAAGCTAGAAGAAAGCCGTTTAGCGGAAAATCAAAACTTAGGTAATGCGAGTATCCTATCCGAAGCTCAAGTTCCTCAAGAGCCTATTTCTTCTCCTTTTATGCTTGTGAGTGCTTCTTTATTGGCTATCCTGGCTACTTTAGTGGCTATCTTTATTTTGGAAGCAACAGATAAATCAATTAAGACTGTTGATGAGACCAAAAGTTGTTGGGATTGACTTCATTAGGGATTATTCTTTCTTTGAGTAATACCATTTCACGAATATTACTGAATTCTAAATGCAAACTTCCGAATCAATTTTATGGAGCTGCTTAAGTAGAAAATTCCAACCGATGTGCAGTACCATTATCTAAAAAACTCTGTTCACCAACGCCGACTAATTCCACAATGGTTTCACGTGTTATAGGTGAGAACTCACCTTCTCTGGCTGCAATCTCAACAATGGTTGTTTGCTGCTCGGAATAAACATGGTAAGTTGTGGTGCAAAAGGCTCCTGTTTTGTACTCAAAAGTATGACCATCATCTTCATAAAGGGTAAACTCACCAACACCCTTCCAGATCCGCAGTCTCATTTTATTTATGGGATGTTCATCTACATATTGCATTACTGGTGCGATCGCAATAATGGAGCCAGCACGAACATATAACGGCATTTTCTCCAGTGGTGCATAAGCAAGAATGTGAGTTGGCCCTGTAAATTCCTCTCCACTCCACCAATCGTACCAACAACCTTCAGGCAAGTACACAGCACGATGTTCAACGCCTGGGCGGTAAATTGGTGCTGCTAGTAACGAGGGGCCAAGCATTACTTGATCGGCAAGAGAAAAGGTTTTTGGGTCATTGGGGAAATCATACAGAAGTGGGCGAAGAATTGGTGCGCCAGTAGTGGCAGCTAACCAAAAAAGAGTGTAAATGTATGGTAGTAGTTGATAACGGAGTTCAATATACTCGCGGCAAATTTTTTCGATGCGATCGCCAAATACCCAAGGCTCATGCTGTGCAGTAGTTAATGCTGAATGCCCACGCATCAAGGGGTAAAGCATTCCTAGCTGCATCCAACGCGCATATAGTTCAGCCGTAGCATTCCCCGCAAACCCCCCAATATCACTACCAACAAAGGGAATGCCCGATAGACCGAGGTTACAAAGCATTGGTATGGACATTTCCAAGTGTTCCCACAGAGATTGATTGTCTCCTGTCCAGATAGCTGACCAGCGTTGAATGCCGGCATATCCAGAGCGCGTCAATATAAAAGAGCGTTCAGTCGGACGAGATATTTTCGCTCCTTGATAAGATGCCTGTGCCATCATTAGCCCATAAAGATTGTGAACTTCCTTGTGGGTGGTTATTTCCTTAATTGGCCCCTGTGGTGCATCAAGGGGAAAGGAAATTTTGTTACCAGGGTCGCCGAATGGACGGTCATCCAGTGCAGGTTCATTCATATCGTTCCAGATGCCGGCAACACCAATATCAGTCAAACTTTTTTGCCAATTTCCCCACCAATCTCTAACTTCAGGACGTAGGTAATCAGGAAAGACAGCCTTGTCTGGCCAAACATAGCCGTGGAACAATTGACCATTAGTTTTTCGGATGAAATAGTTGTTGTTTAATCCCTCGTCAAAGACTTTGTAATCTGCTTCTGGCTCGTATTTGACTCCCGGATCAACAATCGTCACTACTTTAAATCCATCTTGTTTGAGATTTTGGATTAATTTTTGAGGGTCAGCAAATCGCTTGGGACTCCAGGTAAAAACCCGGTAGCCATTCATATAGTCAATATCTAAATGAATAACATCACAGGGAATGCGACGCTGACGAAATTCATCAGCTAGTTTGCCTACTATATCTTGTGACTCATAACTCCAGCGACATTGGTGATAACCTAATGACCATCGAGGTGGCAAAGGCATCCGTCCAGTTAGCTGCGTATAAGTCTGGATAATTTTCGCAGGTTCAGGCCCATAAATAATGTAGTAATCTAGTTCACTCCCTTGAGTTTCCATCTGCCAGACTCCAGGCTGCTGTGCGCCCAAATCAAATCGGCTCCAATAAGTAGTATTAAAAAAAAGTCCGTATCCCAATCTAGGACGCAAGGCGATGAAAAAGGGGATTGCCTGATACATACTGTCTGTCATGATGCCGTAATCGATCGCATCTGATGCCCAGTTGGTTTTCACTTTTGATCGCTGATCTAGTAAACCAGTCGGTTCACCAAAACCATAGAAATGTTCGTCAGATTCAATCCGTTTCCACCCAGCAACTTCCCCTGTCCGCCACCCCATCCCTAAGTCTGTATCTTGAGCAAAAGGCTGACCTGCTAAGTCAAAGCACTGGATACGACACGGATTGCGGGACACGACAATACACAATTGCTCAGTTTCAATTTCTATAGTCTCTGCTTTTTCCCGCACTTCAAACGGCACAGTAGGCCATTCTTCATCCGCAAGTGTCACTGCCCACGATCGCCTGGAGAGAAATTCACCACTTGGGGCCATCCTTACCCGAATTAAGTTTGGTGCTAGCACACTAACTATTAGACAGGGATCGCCGCACAGCAAGAGAATATGGCGCTCATTCTGTTGTATTGCTTGTACTGCTCCAAGGATTGACCAAGGCGCTTCGGTTGTGTGCAGTTGTCCAAAGTATTGTGGCATAATTCCTGATTTTAAGATAATTATTTTACCCAATTGAGATTCACATAAACTACTACTCAAAAGCGTGTATCTTTAGGCATAGCGTATATTGAACTTTATTTATTACTTTCCTAGGCAATCAAAGCCGCGCTTTGGAGCCAGGAATAGTAATATCTGCGATCGCAGACATTACTACTACCGTTACCCAGAGAAACAATGGTGTTACTCATTCCCTCCAAGAGCGATCGCTTTCTATGCCCCATGATTACCCGTTTCTATGTGAATACGAAATTCTAATCAAAGTCTCAAGGCGGATGAAGCTATGAGCTAAATTTGTTACCGTTAGCTGAAAATTACAGTTGAGTAAATTTGATGAGTGTTCGAACAGCACGCTCCTACGCTTTCCTATCAATTGGGGCAGCAGTTGTTACTATTGCTTTGAAGTTTGGGGCTTATCTGCTAACCGGATCGGTAGGGTTGCTTTCCGATGCAATTGAATCGTGTGTGAATCTGGCGGCAGCATTGATAGCACTGTGGGCAGTAATCAACAAAGTTTGATCTTGATGTCGTTCTGATTCCGCATTATGGCGCAGATAAGGGAATTACTATGATTTGGGAACACCACACCGACTTATTCGACACTGCCACAATCCAGTAGATGGTGAGCAGTATCAAACTTTGCTAGAGGGAATTGTTGTCAACCCAGAGCAGCGAGTTTCCGAATTCCCACTGTTAACGCAGACTCATCAGCAGTTACTCGTGGAGTGGAATAAGACTCACAGGGAGTATGCCGCTAAAGATTGTATTCACGATTTATTTGCGGCTCAGGTGGAGTTAACGCCCGATGCTGTAGCTATTCAGCAAGAAGGTCAACAGTTAACTTAGCGCGAATTGAGCGATCGCGCCAATCAACTGGCACACCATCTGCAAAGTTTAGGAGTCAAACCAGAAACCCTAGTTAGTATCTGCGTTAAGCGTTCTCTAGAGATGATTGTCGGCTTACTCGGCATTCTCAAAGCCGGGGGTGCTTATGTTCCCCTCGATCCAGCTTATCCCCAAGAACGACTGGCTGATATTCTCGAAGATACGCAACAAAGCATTCTGCTGACTCAAGAAAGATTCCAGGACAAACTACCAGATTATGCCGGAAAAACGATCTGTTTAGATATAGATTGGCCGGTAATCGCGCAATATAGTACAGCCAAACCAATAGACTTATCCGAAAATGGTAAATGTATACGGCAAAGGGATTTCAGCGATTATAATGGAATGTGCGATGCCTGCGGCGGGCTGCGCCTACGCTAGATTAGGTATACGAAAGAATAGGGGTTTGAGCATAAATTACGGCTAAATTATTAGTTTCAGGGGAAAAATATTGGTAGAGATAAAATTTATTTGCTACCAATAAATTTAAATATTAATAGCTAGTGAAAGTAAACAATTAAGTCGTAGCCTGACTAACTCACAAACGGTCATAATTACCTGGCTATACTTGTGCCTTGCTAAACGAAATTTCTCACTAGCGACTCGAAATATTTTTACTTTCCATAATTATTTGTTCAACGCCTATTCTTCTAGACGATAACTGCTGGTTTTCTTTTTTTTGTGATTCCGAAATTTCTTTCTTCCTCGGTTTCTTGTAAGGCGTGGTAATTGTTGACTCTCCTATGTCAGCTTTATCTCCAATAAATTTTTGTTCACAATCAAATTTACCTTGTGTTTCTCGGAATAAATTAATATCACTTGTTTTTCCTAAGTTTCCAATATAAATGTCAACAATATCTTCTCCATTGGGCAATACAATAAACTGGTTTTTCAGGGTATGCATTTTTTTCTTGCCAGAGTAGTGCTGTTTTTGCTCTTGATAGTCTACAGGCCATTAAGATAGCTTGTTCTGCACTATCTACAATCAATTCATGCTCACAAAGAATTTTACGTAGTTCTTGATATTTCTGACTATCTTTTTCTACCTCTTCCATTTTAGAAGCTGGTAATATCTCTCTCAAAATCTTCACCCAATAATTAAAAGCATCATTCGCTTTAGTTTTTGATATATCAAATAACAAACCCAAAATATCAAAAGTTGGTTTTTGTCGAAGGTAAACTAGACATAAACAGACCCCTTCTTTGGGAGACATTTCTGATTTACGTCCACCACCAGGAGCAATAAGACGAACTTTATTTTTTTGAATTTATGTTTGTTTTTGATTATGTCGTTGTTCCGCCAATACAACTAATGTCATAAACTGTTCATAATTAATACCGATCAATCGTTTTGCTGACTGGGGATGTGATTCGATTCTTACTAAAGGACTTGTCATGATTGATGCACTAGAATTTTTATTTCTGTATTATTTTCCCACAAACTTTATTTTAAGGACATGTCTACTGGACCAGAGGGTATTGTAGACGGGCATAAAAAAGCCCAGGAGGAAAACACAAAGCCTTAACAACAGAACAACTTCAAGAACTTTTTGAAAAATTAAAGCTACCTCCAGAAGATGGTGGTTTGTGGAGTGGACCAAAAGTTGGGGAATTGATTGAACAACAGTTTGGCATCTGTATGCATCGGGCAACGGCATGGCACTATCTCAAACGCTTAGGTTTTAGTTTACAAGCACCGAGACCTTTACATGAGCGCAGCGCTACCTCAGAGCAAAGAGCGTTTTTTAAAGCTCTTACTTAGAGAACGATTAGCCAATAAAGTATTTGATACCCTTGATTCTTTAGAGACCGTCTTGATTGAACGGTGTCAGTGGTTGATGAACAATCCAACCACTGTTAAAGGAGAAGTTGGATTTTCCTGGTTGTGTTCAATATAACTAAATGTAACAATACTATCTTTGGCAACTTCGTATTAGAGGTTTCTAGGCGATTAGGGGACTAATCAGGAATTTTGCGGTGATTGAGAGTTAATCGACATAAAGTAGTATACTTTTTTGGGTTCGCGTAAAGCTGCCCAAAAGTTTCGTCTAAAAATCAAGAATTTTGGGGTTGCTCTAAATGCTAAGTCCTGTAGTAACAGTCAGTATCTTTCAAAAACAACCCGACCCTCAAACATTTGCAGCAGGCAAAGTCATTTTTGAAGAAGGACAGCCTGGTGATAATATGTATGGCATTCTGGAAGGAGAGGTAGATATATTAGTCAATGGCAAGGTTGTAGAAACCATTGAGACGGGCGAAGTTTTTGGGATTGGGGTACTTGTAGGAGTAAAAAATAGAACTTATACAGCTATTGCCAAGGTGGATAGCAAACTAGCTTTCGTTGCTGAGAAAGGGTTTCTTTTTGCCGTTCAGGAAACACCCATGTTTGCCCTAAAGGTGATGAAAAGTTACTCAGAGCGTCTGAACCGCTTACAGCATATGGTGTGAAGAAGGCAGGAGGCAGGAGGCAGGGGGCAGGAGGCAGAAAGGTGCAATGAGCATGTGTGGCTATCATTACAGGACTCTGTGCGAAGGTTCTGGTAGAGAAGGGGTACAGTATTCCAACTGAGCCTTCTGCCCTCAACATAGCTGCCTTTGGTGGTAAAAGATGCAGAATTACTAGAGGTAGAAATGGCGCGTAAACGGTTGATTATTGAGATGGGGATGGGAATAGATCAGCATGGACAAGAACCAACAGTAGCAGCATCTAGGGCGGTACGGAATGCGATCGCTCACAATGCTTTACCTGGTGTTTGGGAAGTTGCAGGTTTAAGTCATCCCAATGAAATGATTATAGAAGTTCAAGTAGCAGTGCCATATCCAGAACAAGTTAGAGAAGAAGAGGTACTAGCTGTCCTACCATTTGGCCGGAAAAGTCTTACCGTAGAATCTGGGGGGATGATAGTTCAGGGGCGGGCGATTCCCGAACTCAACGATAAAAATGATGAAATGTTGATTGCGATCGCAGCTGTTACAGTTTTGATCGAAAATGAGTAGTTGAGGTAAAAACCCAACGTTTATTTAATTAAATGACGATTAACTGTGTTTAATTACTTGGTGATTATTAGCTATTGCATAAAAAAAGCTAGCATCTACACATTGTCGGGAAATTTCAAAAGCTTCAAAGTAACCATCCTTTTGACCTAACTCTCGTGCCCAAAAACGAGATAGAACCAGTATGGCATCAAGTTGCATAAATGCTTTGTTTACCTCTGATTCATAACAATTAATAGCTGCAACTTTTTCCTCAATTACAGAAGTAATATCCACAAAAAAGTTGGGTTCAAAACCACGCAAAAAAACAGGCGGGGCTGAATACCACAAAGTTATGTTTTTGCGCGTGGCAACATTAGAAACTGCGATCGCACATACTTCATGATCTCTATGTCCATATTTTTCAGGTTGTGGTGCATGAGTAATAATTAGATCCGGTTGCCAACGCCCAATAGCTTCTTCAGTAACTTTAATCACTGCTTGAGTTGAAAAATTATACTCCTCAAGTGCAAAAAACTCGTAAGTTGCACCGATGATTTTACCTGCTGCATCCGCTTCTTTATGACGTGTACCCTTAATAGGCGAACTGGAAAGACTGCCATCAGTCAAAATTAAGCAACGAATATTCCATCCTGCTTTGGACATCAGACTGAGAGTACCAGCAGCAGGTAGAACTTCATCATCAGCATGAGCATAAATTGTTAAGACAGTTCGTTGACCAAAGTTTTTTGAGTCTGAATTAATGTTCATTACTTTTTTCTTTTTACATTGAATTTATAAGGGAGTTAACAGTTATTTTCCTTCTCCCTATGTCCCTCTTACGTTTCTTTTGGAGGTTGCCAAACGGATGCGCGGATGATAGCAGACAAAAGTAACAAATTATAGATAGCCCATGCACCATTGAGTAGGTGAACCGAAGGATTATTTAGATGACCAATTGTAAAGCGATAAAGACTCCATAATATTCCCAGAATAGTGAGGATAAAGATAACTAACTGTGGCCAAACCAGCCTGAGATAAATACCAGACTGCCTCTGCTTAGGTGTGACTTGAAAATTGAGTTTTTGTCCTGTGAATACACTCCATACAGCTTGGATTAGCAGGGGGAATAAAGCGATCGCATATTGTTCAGAACGCCAAACTTCTGTAGCTGGAATCCCCCAGGTAGCTGCTAAGAACGTGAGACGGTTGATAATAAAAGCTGGGAAAAAGTGTATAGCAAAGTCAGATCCGTAGGTTTTAACTGGAACAATATCCGTAAAAAAATAGATAATTGGACAAGAAATAAACACCAGAGTTGCAAAACCAGAGAAATAGCTATACATCGTCTTAAAATATTGCAACCTTTGCCAAAATGTTAGCCCTGATTTTGTGAGTGGATTTTCCCTAACTAGCACTTGGATTGTTCCTTGTGCCCAGCGTAGTCGCTGCTTAAGAGTAGAACTCAGGTCATCTGGTGCTAAACCTTCTGCCAAAAGTTCATTGTGATAAATAGATTTCCAGCCAGCACTATGCAGACGCATGGCTGTATTCATATCTTCTGTAATACTATTACTCGATACCCCACCAACTAAATCAAATTCATCTAAACGTTTTTCATCTTTGGCAAATTCATCAGCAAAATTTTGTAGTCCTACACTAACTAGTGCTTCACGCCTCAATATCGCATTTGTGCCTGTATAGAACGCAGCATTCATGCCATCTTTACCTTGTTGAAGTGGCCCATAAAATAAATTTGATCGATGTCCAAAAGGATCGCCTGGAGGAATATTGTAAAAATCCTGGCGAGTCTGTACAAAAGCAATTTGATTCTGGTCGTATCTTCCTGTTGAAAGATTATATGTATAGAAATAAGGTACAACTCGCTTTAGAAAATTTTGCTTGGGAATGTGGTCGGCATCTAGAGTAACAATAAAATTTCCTGCCGTTTGTCCAGAAAAAATTGCGTAATTGATGTTGCCTGCTTTAGCATGATGTGCTACACCAGGTGTCTTGGGACGAGCGATATACCGAAACCGAGAGAGTTCCAAAAGTTCGAGTTCTTTCTTACGAATAGTTTCCTCTAGGGCTTTTCGTTCGGTAGTGAGGCGATCGCGTAGCGTCTCCACAGGAGAATTACTAATACCTTGATTATTCGGAGATAACCAAAGAATAAATTGTCGCAGACTTTGCACAAATTCCATAGCCAACTGATTAATCACGGGTTCTGATGATGATGTTTGCAACCATTGTTCTGCGGCCTGAGTATTAGGTGTCAGATTTTCTAGTTGTTTTAGACGCTGCAACAAATAAGAGTGTTCTGCATCAATCCGATTTGCTTCTTGTTGTAGTTGTGGTGACTGCAAATCTTCAATACACAATCTTTCTGTCATAGCCCGTATATCAGCCGAGTTACCATCATCTAGAACATAAACTCGTAACTTTGTTGGCGGATAATCCATTTTCAGAGCAGCTTTGGCCGTTTCCTCTACAATTTCCGGCGGTTCGTTGTAGCAGGTTACAAAGACATCTACTGTTGGCCAGTCGGATCTGGGTAAAGGTGGGGTCATCTGGTCGAGAGACTTCACCTGTCGCACTAAAGGTCGCCATAAACCAATCACAAACATCACACCGCCGAAATAGCTATAAATTTCTGCTATCAATAAAGGAATAGAGATCCACAGTGCATCAAAATTGATGGAATGGGTGACGCGCCATTGCAAATACCAGATACCAAAAATTAAATTTATTTCTGCAAGATAGCGAAATAACAGCGTTCTTTTTTTAAGTAATGAGCGACTATTACCAGAGAACTTTGAAGAATTATCACTAATAGAAACTGAACTCATCTTAGTACTATTTTAGATTTTGGACTTGTCGTGAGCGTTCAGTCGAACGATTTTGGATTTTAGATTCGACTACGCTCAGTAACCATCAATAGACATCTTGCAAAAGTAACAAATGCCAAGATGTTGGGGTGCATGGTAAAGGTTACTGGGTTTAGGGAAATTTTATCCCTTTCCCTTTTACCCCTTACCCTTTACCCCACTTCTGCAAAAAGTCTAATGCCATAAGCGAGAACCAAGCTGATAGGTATATGTTGCAAGAAAAAGATTTGGGTTTTGGGAACCAGGACTTCTGACAAGGGAGGAAAAGTTAGACCAATAGAACTAGGGAGTCCTGGAGGTTATTCCCGATGAAATGGGAAGCCCCGCCGTCTAGACTAGACGGAGCTTCCCACTTTATCTGCATTCCTTCAGAATCAGTATTCCCTAGTTGAATTCATTACTAACAACCTATTACCAACCCAACATTACTGCTAGTAGTCTGCCAACCCAAAAATGCTAAGTGAGGACTGGGGAAAGGGGAAAGGTTAAGGGATTTAAACCCTTTCCCCCTTACCCCTTACCTTTTACCCCGCCAAGTACACTTGGCGAACTACTAGAGGACGCAGGCACGCATCTTTGCATTCCTGCGTCTGCTTATCTTAATGTCGATCGCTAGCTGAAACCCAGTAACTGCTAGAACTATCAGAAATTAACTTGGTTTGTTGTGTGGCAGTGTTGGGTAGACCTCGCCCAGAATTTCCCTTACTAACTTCTTGCCACCAAGGAGATTTCATGTCATTTGTCGGACGAATTAGAGGTTGTTGATTCATTACCTTGTACAGCAAGGATTGCAAAATCATACTGTTGGTGCTGCTGGTGAAACCAACTGCCGTTTTACCTGTGGCTTCATAGAAACCCTCATAAAATCCAGCTAATGGATTATATAAGTCAGTCGTTCCTTGCAGTAACTCTTGACTGTACTTGTTTTCTGGAAGCAGGGCATGATAGGCAAAAGCGACTGCTGTACTCACCAATCGCCCCTTTGGTACAGGTTGACCGTCATCTCCTAAAGCCACCCAAGACTCACCTTTTCCAGTAATTGTGCTGTGGACAGTGTAAGGCTTACGATCGATCAAGGTGGTAGCTGAGGCTGTGAGGGTGCCGGTGCGACGATAACGTTCAGCTTGTGCTTGAAAAATTGGTTCAAAGAGCGATCGCATTTGTGGATCTAGTCCAAACTCCAGTGCATAGAGTAAGAAAGGATTGCTAACTGTGTATTGGTTAACTTTTGAGTTGGTATCTGTGCGTCGGCGTTGAATTGGCACTTTCACTCCCTCTACTGAGGCAGTTTGATATTCACCGCCTACAGCAGAATGCTCAACATTAAATCCCCATAATTGAAAAGCTCTAGCTGCATATTCTTCATATCCCAAGCGGGTTTCTGGGTTGACGCGGATTAGCGATCGCCCTTCTTGCTCTTTGGTGACAGTCGCACTGGATAGAATACCTTCGCGCACCACACGCAAGTATGACCAATCCAGCACAATTTTATCTACCGCAGCCGTGTATTCTGAATGACAGGTTTTTAAGTTGTAAAGTGCTGCCAGCATTCTACCTAAATCCAAAGCTGACCAGCCGTTTCCTTCTGGAGCTGGATTTCCACCGTAATCTACTGGTTGGAGCGATCGCGTATCATAACCCCGACCGGGTAACTCCAAACCAAACAACGGTAACTTTGTCAGGGCTCCTAAAAGATGTCGGGTGCGCTGGTCAAATTCTTTCGGAGTAATTATATCGAGCGATCGCGCTGCATGGAGTGCTGCGAGATAATCTCCTAGTCCCCAAAGGGTTGCACCTTTGAAATCACTGCGATCGTCAATCAGCCCATTCTTGGAATGATAATTCGCTTGAAAGTATCGCCAAGCTGCTTCTGCATAGCGCCGTTCAATAACCGACAGTGGTCGCTCCATCTTGATCTGAGATGATGGCTGAGGACTATCTACTGGTGGAATAGGTGCAACAGCAACTTCTGTTGGTTTAGGAGTATCCGCAGGAGTTGCAGGCGGAGTTTTAACAGTAGAATTCGGTTGATTTGAGGATGTTTTAGCCGGAGTTGTAACAGTAGAATTCGGTTGATTTGAGGGTGTTGCAGGAGAAGCATTCTCACTCGGCTTGCCAGTAGACATACTCGCAGAACCAGAAGCAATTAAAGGGTGATTTCCCTTAGCTTTGTAGTATAAAATCTCCAAAATCAGCCCATTAGTATTACCTGTCAAAGCTTTATTAGGCTGTTTTGATTCTTCATAGATACCAGCATAGTAACCACTATCATCAGGGCTGCGGAGATCCTTGACAGCATCAAAAACTTTTTGAGCATAAGCATTCTCTGGAAAAAGATAGCGCCAACCAAAAGCAGCTTTGGTGCTGATGCTACGAAACTGTGGATAAGGTTGATTAGCATCCGTGATTGTTGCCCAGTTTGCACCGTTGGCGTAGACGGTGTTGTAGAGAAAATAAGGTGCTTGGTCGATATTATCTTCTGTGACAGCAGTCAACTGCCCTGTGGTATCGTAACGCCGTTTTTGTACATCTAAAACCCTAGCAGCAAAATCAGCTAACTCACCTTGCAAGCCAAACTCAATCCCTTCAAGGATATAAGACTCACTAACAACGTAATTATTAGCGTTGGTGCTTTTAAAGTCACGGGTATCAACGGGAATTTGCACACCATTAATTTCGACTAACTTAAACGGTTCTAAAGAAATAGCCTTGGGTGCGGGGAAACCCCAAAGTCCATAACCTCTAGCGCCGTATTCTTCGTAGCCAAGCCGTCCTTCTTGCACCAATAGCGTTTTGTTGTCTGGGAGAACAGTAGCGCCAAAAAGTTGTCCATCTTTGAGCGATCGCGCAACCTGCCACTTTGCTACAATTCCTTTGAGCCAGTCATTATATTGCGGATGACAGGTGCGGATAACATCAAACGCCGCCAGTATTCGTCCAACATCCAAAGCAGACCAACCAATACCCCGCTCAAGTGGATTATTGCCATAATCAACCATTTGTCCATTGGCTGCGTTATAGACTTTATTGGGCAAAGCATCCTCAAATAACTTTAAGCTACTGAGAGTCGTTAAAAATTTGTTGAGACGAGCATCAAAGTCTGCTTGGTCAGTAAGATTCAACCAGCGTGCAGCATTCAATGCCATTAGGTAATTACCCATATCCCAGAGTGTACCCGAAGGATAACCACCAGTAGAATTGGTAAATCCTGTTGCCGGCTGGTAGTTTTTGACAAAATACTGCCAAGCCCCACGAGCATAAGTTTGTTCTTCAGGTGTCAGAGGGGCTGTAAGATTGCTACAGCTATTGGAATTTTGGGATAAGACTGGTGTCGGAATGTAAAACAACAATTGCAGAAATGTCCCAACTAGGAACAATGCAATCCATCTCAACAGCTTTTGTTGGCGGAGTTTGTATATCATACGCAAAAAAGGAATTAGGAGTTAGGAGCGCATAGCGCGTCTTTACAGTTATATTCGTAAGGAGCAAATAACTACCGATTTGTGTTGTGTTCGTGAAGATACGCCAAATTGCAATTGAAACTTAAGCTAGCAACAAAGGAGTAAGTGATTGGAACCTATTTGCTACCTCTGTGGAGAACCGATTAAAGACAATAAAGGAACTTATTGGATTAAAGGGACAGGTGGTATTTTTTCGAGAGGTGTATATCCTAGTACAATAGTCTCTGCACATTGGGGAAAATGCGCGAATGTTGTAGGTAAGTACTTTGACCAATTTCCCCCAGATGAGAAGGGAGAATCCTGGTTTTGGAACCATTTACCCTTTCATACTCAATCCGATGAAAAAGTAACTAATTCAAATAGATTTATTTATGTTCTAAAGTCGACAGAATCTTACAAAATAGGTATTACTAAGGATGTCGCAAAAAGGATGCGAGAACTACAAACAGGCGATCCAGTTAAACATTTATTTGTTTGCTCTTCTTTTTTTGAAGATGCACCAAGATTTGAAAAGCTTTTACATGAAGCTTTCGCTGAATATCGAGTAGAAAACAGCGAGTGGTTTGAGTTACCACCTGAAAAGCTAGAAGAGCTAATTGAAATTTTAGAAAACAAGAATTTTATCGAGCAGGTTCCACCACTAAATAATGTAGTTTACTATCCTCCCGGTACACGTGTTTTATGGCGTAATCAGCCCGGTATTGTACATAGTTTAGTTATTAAATCCTATAAATATGAGGTTGGCTACAATATAATACTTGACAGCCAAAATTACAGAGATGATCCAGAAGTAACCAATTCAGGCTATGACGAGTTGATTTTAGAAGATATTGGAATAGCAAGTAAAGAAGGTTATGAGGTTGAACCTATCAAGCCAGATATTTCTGAAGATGGCATAAGGTTTTTCAAGCTGGGAGAACTTATGGAGCTGCATAGGTCGCAACAATCTGATGTGCAAGGGGATGTGAGGTAGTATAAAGAAGTTGACTTGCCTGCAAAACAGCCCCAGAAGCATATTAAAATTCCTTGCTGTTGTTAAAATCGTTAAGTTTAGATTTTTGATAAACTATATTTTCTATTCTTGCGCTTATGAGTTGATGCACACTTTGGACATTGCATAGCGATGTCTAAGACGGGATACGCCTATGCTCGAATTCATACTTCTATGCAACGCCAGTTTCTTCATTGTTTTAGAATCTTAGCTGTAACTTGCGGTTTTCTGATCGCCCTTTGGGTTAACTTCTGACTTTTAACTCCTGCCCAAACAGTAAGTGGTTGTCCAACTTGTTTATACAGTAAGCTTTCTAAAATCACGCCATTATTGTTGGCGGTGAGAGTTTTATTTGGCTGACGCATAGATTCATAAAAGCCGTTGTACCAACCATCTTTAGAGTTAAGGTTAGCTTGGACGAAATTAAATAACTGCTGCGTGTAATCAGTATTATAAAGCACGTGCCAGCCGATCGCAGCTTTGGCACTGAGGAACCGCAAATCGTTGTGTTTTTGTTGGGTATCTGTGACGGTTGCCCAAGGTTCTCCGTTGACAAACAAGCTGCTGTAAACAAAATAGGGAGGGCGATCTAAGTTGTCTTCGGTAACGGCGGTTAATTGTTTTGTCGCTTCATAACGCCCTACTTGAGCAGCTAAAATCCGATCGGCATAGGCTTTCGGCAAAGCTTGAAACCCAGTTTCGATACCATCTAAAATATAGGGTTCGCTAAGAACGTAGTTATTGGCTCCAGAGTTTTTATAGTCGCGGCGATCGTAAGGAACTCCCTGTCCGTAAAGATCAACAAAGGCAACATTGGACTGATAATCCAATGCTTGTGTAACATTCAAACCCCAAAGCTTCAGACCATAAGCAGCATAATTCTCATAGCCCAAGCGGCCTTCTTGATTGTATTGTTCTTTACCTTTAATAACGGCAGTACCGTACATTTTTCCATTTTTGGTAATACGCTTGACTTGCCAATGTTTCCAAACATCTGTAGAAAGCGATCGCATTTCTGGATACTTTGCCTCGACAATCTTCAACCAGATCGCCATCCTTCCCAAATCAATAGCTGACCAACCAATTTCTTCGCGTTTTTCTAGTTGACCATAATTGACGGGTACGAGGGTTTTGGCATTGTAAACCTTGTTAGGTAATTCTCCTTTATATAAAGGCATTGATGCCAGTGTTTTCAACATTTTGCTCATTTTGGCTTCAAATTCAGCCGCAGGCACGATATTGAGTTCTCTAGCACTAACTAAGGCTGCGATCGCTGCTGTTTGATCCCACATACTGACGGAGGCAAAGCCATCAACGGAGTTTACCAAACCAGTTTCATCATTCCAGTTACGCTGGAAATATGACCAAGCAATACGTGCCGTTGTCATTTCCTCTGGGGTCAGTTTTCCAACTCCCGGAGCAATGTATGGAATTATCGCTACTGTGAGTTGGTTCTTAGGAACAGATTGACCTGGTAAAACTACAGATTTAGCATCAAGACTGGCAATGATTTCAGCTGCTTCAGCACCAGAGGCAGGGTTTTGGGGTTTTTTTGGTTGTACCAACTGGCGTGAAGCAGTTTCGGATGTTGAGATTTCCGGTTTTTCTATGGAAGCCTGGGAAAGTTGCTTAGACCAACCATTTAAAATTGCGATCGCTATTACAGCCGTAACTACCCCTCCTACAGAAGCTAGTATGGACAAGTTCTTAGGTGGCGGTTGAAAATCAGAACTCATACTGATTAAAGCCTTATTTTGTAAGTCAGCGTTGTTTGCGTAGTTTCACCAAATACATTCTTCCCAACTTTGGAATCTAACTAACACCCAGAAGTCCACCTGACTACTACAATAAAATAGTCACGCACCCGATCTCTGGAGTTCTAGCAGTGGGATTATTTGATGATTTGAGTCGGTTTTTAGAAAACCGTTTAGAAGAATTCTTGCGTAACAATCCACATTTGGAGTTAG
The DNA here is from genome assembly GCF_015206895.1 of Nostoc sp. LEGE 12450. Taxonomy (GTDB): domain Bacteria; phylum Cyanobacteriota; class Cyanobacteriia; order Cyanobacteriales; family Nostocaceae; genus Nostoc. Next base: position 92,516 of record NZ_JADEXU010000008.1, read on the forward strand.
AGGCGCTGCTAGAACAGCTGCGTGAGCAAGAAGAAGACACATTAAAGCTGATCGCAGATTTACGATTACAAGAAAAGCGATCGCAAGAAGAAATTCTCTCCACCGCTCAAGAAATTCAGCGTTGGCATATCCGTGTTCAAAAAGCCAAAAGCGCTGGCAGAGAAGATTTAGCAACTGCGGCGGGTGAGCGAGAAGCAGCCCTGTTGCGCGAAGGAAATCAGCGCTGGGGACACATGCAAGGGCTGAAAGAACGGATTAACCAATCTCAGGAATTACTGCGAAAAATTCAGCAACGGCGACAGGAGGTACAAGCTAAAGCCGCCGAAGCACAGACAGCCCGTGATAAAGCGCAAACTCAGCAGCGTTTTGAAACCAGTGGTTGGTCGAATAAAACTAGTAGTTATTCTAGTGGGTTTGATGATTTAGAAGAGAAGTTCCGTAGCTGGGAAACCCAAGACGAGTTAGAACAAATGAAGCGGAATTTAGGGAAATAATCGCATCTAGATAAAAAAGACGCACTGAAATTTATAACGTAAACGTAAATCGTTCAAAAGATTTAGTGATGTCGGCTCTTGGGGTAATTTTTAGGAGTATCGATTGAAATGGTATAACCAATCGCAGCGCTATATGAAATGCCAATCATGTCTTTCTTTTTGTTTGCATTGAAATAACGCTAATAGAGTTGATTTTTGAAGAAATGGACACCCGGATTTTTTACCCATGAAAAATCCGGGCAAGGCATTAGCTTCCCTACAGTAATTTTGTTTTTACTTAATAAAGTATCTCTGACACTACTTGTTTTATAAATATTCTGTATTGCTCGTAACAAGTTTTGCCGTTTATTTAGTATTAAAAATATTACATATTCATACTTACTACAATCATCAAATAAGTTAAATCTGGAAATTGTATTTAATTTACTAATCAGGATTTATTTTTCTGATAAAGTTTACTAAAGTCAAGTTTTACCTATCTTTGCATTACTACCAAAACATCGTAATAATACCTAATTTCTCTTGATTAACTATCATATCAACAAGGAGAAGATATAAAAATCTTATATTCTTCAAAAAGATCGTGTAATTTAACACATTTTTATCTTCGCTATTTTGTGTTGTTGCCACAGTATTTTCTAAATGTTTTCCATGATAACTGAGGCAGAGAGAATATATGTTTTTAGACATTTTAGCTAGCCTGCAACGGTTATTTGTGGGTTACATTCCAGCCGCCGTATTGGGTAGTTTTATTGGATATCTAATAGGCATGAATAGCATGATTTATCAGCTATTTAGGCTGATGTTTCAAATACCACATAGTATCCCTCCTATAGCTTTGCTACCTATTGCATTAATAGTGTTTCAAGAGAGCGAATCGGCTGCTACTACAGTAGTTTTTCTAGGAACTCTCTGGACGATGATTATTAATACGGCAATTGGTATGCAACATTTTCGTAGGCAGAATAATAACTTTCGAGTAGCTATATTCCATATATTTCATGCCTTGAAAGTTAGTATTTGGGTAGCCTGGTTTATAGTTATTTCTATAGAAATGTTAACAGGGCCAAAAGGACTTGGCTTTACTCTCTGGGAAGCTTATAAAGCTGGCAATGCCGATTATATAATTCAGGTGATCCTCTACATTGGTATCATTGGCTTTTTGCTGGATCAGTTGCTAGATTTCGCAGCTTATATTCTCTCGCAAATGGTTTCAGATGGGAAAAAATCTTCCTAAATTTTATCTAGGCTTGCGGATTGCACCCTGCCAGCTAATAGTTTGCTTGGCAGAACGTATTCCCAAAGAACGAGTTGCTACGACTTCAATATCAACGTTGACACCAGGACGTAAAGCTGAATCAGGAATTTTGAGCTTGCCTAAAGCTAGAGTAAAACGGTTGTAGTCACGAGTCACAAGTTCGTTGGGAATATCCCCTTCATATTCAGTTTTGTAGCCAGAAAAGCCGTACAAGTTATCTTGGGCGCGGAATTTGATGCGAAACTGAGTATTAATAGCATCAGATTTTGCTGCCAAATCGACTATTTTTAAGTTGAGGTTTTGTCCTGCTTCGGCAAACTCTGCTACAGCTAACCGGGTGACATCTTTTTTGGGAATGACATGGTTAACGGTAAATGTTGTTAAGTTAGCTTCATTTTTGATGCTACCATCAACCCATAAGTCCTCGGCAAAAGTAACTTCTACTTGTTTGTTGTCAGTTAAATTAAGTGTTACAGCTTGATTGCCAAAGCTGGTAATAGGTTGTTTTTCTAGCCAAACTATTTGAAAAGTTTCTTCTAGACGCTGTTCAAACTCAAGGTAATCATCTGCGATCGCAGAACCAGGCGCAAGTAGAGAAGCTGCGCCTATGCGTTGATTCCATTTGTTCTTGGAAAGGTTTACTGGTTTGTTTGTCAGTTCCGAAATTGCTAGCTGTACCGTTGGAGTATCAGCCGCCAAAGCTTCCTTGCTATTTACAATACTTAAAGTTCCTAAGCGCCCTTGGCTACCATCGCTACCATCACTGCCATCTCGCCCATCGCTACCGTTACTACATCGATAAACCTTGTCAGTACACTTGTAACCAGGGCTACCGGGAGTTCCTTTGCAGGTTTTCACTTCCCACCTCCGCCTATGACAGCGACAACCCTCCGTACCGTTGCCACCTCTACCGCCGCGTCCACCTTGCCCACCAGTTGCCCGAACGGAAATGTTTCGTAAATCTGCCAAATTGCTGTAATACACCGTGAGGGAACCACCATTTCCCCCATCTCCTCCCTTACCACCGTTACCGCCATTGCCACCATTTGGTGCATTTATATCATGGCTGACGCGATCGCGTTGATAACCACAGTCAGGGCGATCGCTATGTTCCCCATCTTCCCCATCTTCACCATCTTTACCAGACAAATCGAGATTAACGGGTGAACCATTAACAAAAATATTTTGGTTTTCGCCGCTTCTACCCGATCGCCCATCGGTTCCTGTACGTCCATCTCTGCCATTATTTCTGGCTACTCTATAATTTTCGTCAGAGGCAACGGCTGGACATAAAACTGAACCAGAGGCAGGCAAAAAGCTCGTAAATAAGCAAAATGTCAGCAGTAGTGGTAGTTTACTCCTAAAACCATTGTGCATTTAGTTACACCTAAAACTTTAGTTAATTCAACTACTACTGACGCTGACTTTTAATAATTTGCTCCCTTGTCTCTAGTGGTGTGCCTTTTACTTGGCTGTTGGATCGTCATTTACTTTAACAATCAGCTTGCCAAAATTATCACCTCGAAGTAAACCGATGAATGCACGAGGAGCTTTTTCTAAACCAATAACTACATCTTCTTTATACTTAAGCTGACCAGACTGTAACCATCCAGAAACATCACGCAAAAAATCATTAAACCGATGTTGATAATCGGAAACTAAGAAACCTTTGATTAAAGCTCGTTTGATTAGTAGTGGCATTAAATTAGGCCCTGATGGAGTAGATGTAGCGTTATACTCCGAAATCAAACCTACTAATGGAATTCTTGCCCCAAGGTTGATCTGCTGCAATACAGTTTCTAAAATCACACCTGCTGTATTGTCATAGTAAACATCAATGCCATTAGGTGCAGCTTCTTTGAGTGCTGAATCAAGTTCTTGGGTTTTGCGGTTAATCCCAACATCAAAACCTAATTCTTTAACTATATAGTCCCGCTTATCGTCACTCCCGACAATTCCCACGACTCTAGCACCTTTAATTTTGGCAATTTGACCTGCTACTGCACCGACAGCACCAGAAGCGGCTGAAACCACAACAGTTTCACCTTCTTTTGGTTGACCGATATCAAGCAAAGCAGCATAAGCAGTCAGACCAGGCATACCCAGTACACCTAAGCTATAAGATAAAGGTGCTTGAGTAGGATCAAGTTTACGTAGTGTTTCACCCTTAGATACAGCATAAGTTTGCCAACCGTTATTGCTAAGAACAAAATCCCCAACTTGAAATTGAGGATGATTTGATTTAATTACTTGGCTGACTGTACCACCCACGATCGCAGAATTCAATTCTACTGATGCAGCATAAGACTCACTTGCACTAATACGACCACGCATATAAGGGTCGAGAGATAGATAAATAGTGCGGCTAAGAATTTCGCCTTCACTCGGTTCGGGAGTTGGCGTTTCTACTAAAGCAAAATCACTCTCTTTTGGTTCGCCGACTGGACGACTTTTGAGGATAATTTGTTTGTTCATTAAATCAGACATCAGTTATTTTCCTTCCTTTAAATAAATCTGACTATTGGTGAACGCACAGATGTGTGTGTCCATTCAGAAAACATTTCAGAACTTATATTAATTTTGTATTAAGATTCGCCAATTATAAGAATCCGCTTTGATTTTTGTTCGTGGAGCGTGGCTACTCACTTGCGTGGGTAGGCAAGAGGCAAGAGAAAAAAAGGTAAGAGGCAATAGGCAAGAGGCAATAGGAAAAAAGGCTTTTTTAGTTATACCGAGTTTTTTCACGCAATCAAATATGAGTCCTAAGTAAGTTGGCACAATAAAATCAAACGATGTAAAGAAAAATAAACTAGGCTAAAACCTTTCTGCCTGTTGCCTGTTGCCTGTTGCCTATTGCCGAATCCCAACGACAATTATTTACGCCCACTTACTTAATTAAATATAATGGTTTCCAATTACGTAGAGTAGGGAAACTGTGCGCCCCTACTTGACATTCCGGGTTTTGAGCAAACTATGCTTTCAGCACAAAATCAGATGCGGTGAGAGTTGGCGAACCAGTTAGAGTTGCAAATAGCCCACCACTGCCAAAACCAGCCGCGTTGCCATTTTGGTTGTAAAACAACTCACCATTTAGA
>NZ_JADEXU010000090.1 GCF_015206895.1 Nostoc sp. LEGE 12450
CGGGCGTAGCTACCGTAGGCGACCCCGGCGATAGAGGAGGAGGGGCAGGGGGCAGGGGGCAGAGGAGAAGAAATTTTCCCCCTGCTCTTTGCTCCCTGCCCCTCTGCCTCTTTGAGTAGTCCCATTGCCTTTAACTTAGCAACCGTATAGCTATTTGTGCCGCCTGCTAACTGCACATATCCCGGTAATTTCGCTGCCAAAACTTTCTGCCCTAATTTCACTGCGGCTATTGTCGTACCATCGCCAATATCGCCACTCATAAAACGACCGTCGGTTTGCCAAATTAAAGCACTTGTGAGTGGGGCAATCAGGTCATACACTGCTCTTAGGTAATCAGTCATCCCCTCGCCATCGGGACAGCTGATGGCTAGTACCTTTAATTGATCGGCCCACGGTGAAATTGCCTGCCATAATCGCTGAAATTCTGCCAACCGCCCTACTTGTGTATGGATTTCTACGGCATCTACTCCTGTTGACATTACTAATGGCGCGATCGCTCCTGGCGTTGTCACGTATGAAGCTGTATAAATTATACCATAAGGACAAATTGGGATGCAACGACCGCAGCCATAACACTTTTCGGATACCACTCCCGAAAAATCTTCTTTGATATTGTCAAATACGATTGCTTGTGCTGGACAAATCCGTTCACAGGGTCTAGGGCAGTCTCTAGGACACTCAGTAGGATTAAATTCTGCTTTGCGAAAATGGGGGTCTTCTCCATCGTTTAGGCTGACCATTAAAAAGGGTAAGTTGCCTTTGTAGTCAAAGCCTCGCTGTTGGGCATCTTTAGCTAGAGTTTTAGCTACTTGTAGCCCTGCTTGCGCTGCTGCAATCACTGCTGGATCAGCTGCAACATCTATGCAGTCAGCGCCCGCCAAAGTATAGGCTAACGTTAAATTTCTGACTGCCGGCAAATGCTGGAAGCTAGCTCCGCAGATGAGCTTGAACCAGTCACCTTGTTTGAGAGATTGTAAAGGGACGAACAGATCAGTCACTATTCTATTATGCGTTTATGCGACTAAAAATAGTAGTCTGTAATCAAGAAAAAATCCGGATTTCCTAAATTAGATATTGGGAATGGGGCATTGGGTATTGGGTATTGGCTATTATTGATTATTCATTCTTCTTTCCTACTGCCGCAGCTTTCTGAGGAGCTGAGATACATGACAGTCAATGCAATAACTGTATTTTTTGTAGAAGACTCTGCTGAAGATAGAGCTTTGTATCGACGCTTCCTAGGACGGGACGATCGCTATTCAACAAGCCGAACCTTATCACAACCTCCAAATCCTCAACACTGAGTTAGAAGCCAAAGTACAAGAACGCACTGCCAAATTGCAAGAAAGCGATCGCCGATTCCGCGCTATCTTTAATAACACTTTCCAATTCACAAGATTGCTAAACAAGATATATGACTCATATTTGATTGCGTGAAAAAACTCCGTACAACTCAAAAAACCTTCTTTCCTATTGCCTATTGCCTCTTGCCTTCCCACGCAAGTAAATAGGCTACGCCACGCTGCGCGAACAAAAATCAAAGCGGATTCCTATATTGTATTAGCTTTTCATTCCCTCTTCAAAAGACAATTTACCGAGTTTGCTGTTGGCTAAGGCTCAGGTTGCTCAATAGGAATTTCGATTGCAAACTCTGCTCCTTGCCCAACAGAAGAAGTACAGGTAATATTTCCTCGGTGTTTTTGGACGATAATTTGATAGCTAATAGATAATCCTAGCCCACTACCTTTGCCCACAGGTTTTGTGGTAAAAAATGGGTCAAATAAACGCGATCGCACCGACTCTTCTATACCAGGTCCATTATCTGCGATCGCAATTTTGATTGTATTTAAGGCTGTTACCTCTGTGTGAATCCTAATTTGGGGAGTAGGGAAGAGCCACTGCGGGTTTGAGGTTTCTCCAAGTGCAGGAACTGGTGTGTCTCCCCAATTAGAGCGACCCCCGTCAAGCGGTATTCGGGAATAAGGATTAAAAGATTGATTCCCCACTCCGCACTCGTCACTCCCCATTCCCTCTTCTATTGCATCAATAGCATTATTCAATAAATGCATAAATACTTGGTTTAGTTCACTCGCATAGCAACTAACTAGGGGCAAGTTACCATAATCTTTGACTACAATAATTGCGGGACGGTCTGCTGCTTCTCTGAGTCGATGTTGTAACATCACCAAAGTGTTTTCGATGTCTTCATGGATATTTACCCGCTTTATCTCTGCTTCATCATGCCGAGAAAAGTGTTGTAGCGCCAGGACAATTTCTCGAATGCGATCGGAGCCTCTATACATTGCACCTATGAGGTTTTGTAGATCGTTAATCACAAAATTCAAGTCTACATCTTGGGATATTTGCTGAATTTTTGGTGTGGGTTTAGGATATTCTTGTTGATAAATTTCAATTAGATTTACTAGGTCTTGCACATATTGACCAGCATATTGGAGATTACCATAAATAAAACTGATGGGATTATTAATTTCATGAGCCAGCCCAGCCACTAGCTGCCCCAGCGCCACCATCTTTTCGTTCTGAATCTGTTGAACTTGAGCGGACTTTAAGTTGTCAAGAGCCTCTTGCAATAAAAAGTTTTTTTCTTGCAGTCTAACTTGGAGCAAACGTAAATTAATCTGATTTTCAATTCGCAACACAACCTCTGCCCCATGAAAAGGTTTGGCAATATAATCTACACCACCAACATCAAAAGCTTTTACTTTATCCACAACATCATCCAGGGCGCTGATAAAAATTACTGGGACTTCACAAGTTTTATCGTCAGCCTTCAGTTGTTGACAAACTTCATAGCCATCCATCCCTGGCATGTTGATATCCAGCAAAATCAGATCCGGCAAAACCATTTGACATGCAGTTAGTGCCATTTTACCGTTTAAAGCTTTGCGAACTTCAAAACCTTGTGCAGTCAACATTGCCGATAAAAGCCTCAAATTATCTGGGGTATCATCGACCACCAAAATATTTTTTTTATGATGGTTAGTTTGATTGAAATGCATTATGTATCAAAAGCTATGCTTGTAATGATTGAGGATAGTAAATGCTTATTTAAAATTACCCTGATTTTTTGCTCAATTTCACCAAAATATTTATATTTATAGTTTAACTCCCACAGTGGCTTGAGAGTTTTATAAACTACCAAAGCTATTGACCAATTATGAGCTTGGCGAACCTAATAGCCTGCTTATAATAGCAGCTTATCTAGATAGCCCACACAGATAATCTAGCCGAACACCAAAAATGAAATTTTTCCCAAGTGCTTAGTGGATAGTTACCATTGAGGTGATGCGGCAAGCAACTTAACAACCAATTGTTGTTCTATGGGTTCAGAAAACAGAAATCCTTGAGCAAAATTACAATTTAGACTTCTCAACTGGGCTAACTGTTCTTCTGTTTCGACACCTTCAGCGATCGCACTCATGCCCATTGAGTTGGCAATGCCAATCATTGCTGGTACTAACCCCATATTTTCTTTATTATCCTGCATACGTTTAACGAAGGATTTATCAATTTTGAGGGCATTTAAAGGAAAGCTGTGCAGGTAGCTTAAAGAGGAATATCCTGTACCAAAGTCATCCATAATTAACTTTATATTTCGCTGTTTTAGCTGTTGAAAAATTATCTTAATTGCATTAGTATTTTCCATAATCACACTTTCTGTTATTTCTAATTCTAAATATGTAGGATTTATTTTAGTTTCATAAATAATTCTGTCAATTTGTTCGACAAAATTGGGTTGTAAAAATAACCTAGCACTCAAATTGACACTCATCGTTAGAGGTTCTGGTGTCACTGGCTGATGTTGCCAGATGCTTAGTTGATGACAAGCTGACTGTAATACCCAAATATTGATGGCATTAATCAAACCTGTTTCTTCTGCTACAGGAATAAATTCTGTAGGAGGAACTAGACCACGAATTGGATGTTGCCATCGCACCAAGGCTTCAAATCCAGAAATTCTACCTATAATTAGAGAAACAATTGGCTGATAATAAACAAGAAATTCTTGCCTTTCAACAGCCCTTCGTAGGTCATTTTCTAACTCTAAAAGCTGAATAGCTTCCTGATGCATCGCTGGATTAAAAACATGATATTTGGCTCTTCCTTGAGCCTTAGCCCGATACATTGCCGTATCAGCATCCCGCAGCAAATACTCTGGGCGATCGTAATCTTTATTGCCCCAGCTAATGCCAATACTGGCATTCATAAAAACTTCATATCTTGATAGGTTAAAAGCAAGTGATAGCTGTTTTAGAATCCTATCAGCAACTTGGATTGCTATATTAATATCCGTAATATTTTCTAAGAGAATTCCAAATTCATCACCACCCAATCGGGCTAGAGTATCAATAGGTATGAGACACGCTTGCAGGCGACGAGCGATAGAAATCAGTAATTCATCTCCTACCAAATGACCAAGAGAATCATTGACAACTTTAAAGCGATCGCAGTCTAAAAAAAGTACTGCAAACTGATAATTAGATTCTTGTTTTGCTCGATTTAGAGCATTGTCTAGTCTCCTCATAAATAACACTCGGTTTGGTAATCCTGTCAGCGAATCATGCAGTGCTATATCTAATAGTTTACTTTGTAATTTTTGGCGGGAATTGATTTCTTTTTGAAGTTTTTGGAGAGCTTTTTCTAGCTCCTCAGTTCGCTGTGTTACCCGATGTTCGAGTTCCACATTTAGTTTCAATATTTCTAATCGCGCTGACCTCAATGCCAGTTGATTTTTTACGCGCACTAAAACTTCTTGAAACTCAAAAGGTTTGGTGATGTAGTCTACACCACCTACCCTAAAGGCTTTAACTTTGTCAAAAACATCATCTAAAGCGCTAATAAAAATCACCGGAATATCGGCTGTTAGCTCCCAAGCTTTAAATGCCTGACAAATTTCATAGCCATCTACTTCTGGCATCATAATATCGAGCAAAATCAGATCCGGCAATACTGTTTGAGTTGCTGTCAGTGCCATTTGCCAGTTCAAGGCTTTACGAACGTTATACCCTTCCCTTGCCAATATTGAGGATAAAACCCGCAGGTTGTCCGCCATATCGTCAACGATCAAAATATCTTTTTTATTAGGGTCTAAATGCTCGTAATTCATTCTACGTTTGTTCTAGTCAATTCCATAATTTTCTCAAACTGGTAGTTATTTGCTAAATCCCTGAGAACTTGCGATACCTGAACATTATCTGAGGGAATTTGCTTGACTAACTCTAAAATCAATTCATCGCTACAGCTGGCTGCGGCATAGTGGATCTTTTGCAGCCACTCAGGTGGCATTTGTGATAAATGACTCAGGAGTTCAGCAAAACTGACAAATATCTGTGTAGCTTGCTCGGCAACTGCTGTATTTGGGTTTTCTACTTGATTGGTATACTTTACACCCAGATGTTGGCTCAGTTTTTCCAATAATACTTCCTGTGTGAATGGCTTGCGAATAAAATCATCGCAGCCAATAGATAAAATCTTCTGGCGTTCTTCCTCAAAGGCGCTAGCAGTTAGGGCAATAACGATTGTGTGTTTATTCAAACAACCCTGCCCTGTCTCCAGGAAGTCGAAGCAGGGAGCTAGGGCTTTTGGCGATCGCAAAATAGCCCCACCAGAAGCATCACGATTGTGTTCCATGACACCAGCTACCTCTGGCGTGGGAGAGGCTTTGTATACAGTTTTGAGAACCTCACAGTCATCTGAATCGGTTAACCCTCCGTTAAGGTACTGGCTCCCCGATGATGTCAGTTGTTTAAATTTTGGGAACCTCCGCAATCTACTGGTTGTCCCATAACCTACTTGTTTACCTTTAATTATTCTTGTAGCTTCGTAGCCGTCCATAATCGGCATTCGCATATCCATAAAAATCAAGTGTGGTTGCCAAGATTCCCAATTACTAACTGCTTCCACACCATCTGTAGCTTCCCTGACTTCAAAGCCCAGAGATGTCAGAATTTTAACTAGCAGTAGACGGCTTTCTTTGGCATCATCAACTACTAAGATGCGGTATGCTTTTTCAGTCGGCGCTAAAGATAGAATTTGAGATTTAATTGGGTTTATCGGCATTTCTCTAGGACAAGCTAAAGCAATTTGAATATCAAAGGCAAATGTACTACCTATACCAGGAGTACTGCTGACTGTAATATCTCCCCCCATCAGTTGCACGTATTTACGGCTAATTGCTAAACCGAGTCCTGTTCCCTGTTGAGATTTTCTACCGATTTCAGTTTGCTCAAAAGCCTCAAACAGCAAGCCAATTTCTTGTGGAGTAATACCGCAACCAGTGTCTTGTACCTCGAAGAAAAGGCGAGGGTTATAAGAAAGATTTTCCTCCTCCTGCTCCCATCTCAGCCGTAGCGTGACTCTGCCAATATCAGTAAATTTGATGGCATTCCCCAAGAGGTTGAGCAAGACTTGAAATAGTTTATTTTCATCGGTTTCTATGTACTGAGGAATGTCGTGTGCATACTCAAATACTATTTGTAAGCCCTTCGATGCAGCACGCAAATACAGCATCTCTTCTAAGTTATTCAATAGATGAATTAAGTCAAAGCTACTGCGATTTAATGTGATTCTCCCAGCTTCGATTTTAGACATTTCTAGAATGTCGTTAATTAAGTTAAGTAGATGTTCGCCAGCACGATTAATAATTGCCAAGTTTTCTTGATGTTCGCTAGATAGCGAATAATCTCGGCTCATAACTTGGGTGAAACCAAGAATGGCGTTGAGTGGGGTACGCAGTTCGTGGCTCATGTTCGCCAGGAATTCGCTTTTGGCGAGGTTGGCGGCGGCGCTTCGCGCTGCTTCCCGAACGGCTGCTTGCTGTTCTTGGGCGGCGATTTTTTGCGATTGAATTAGTTCTTCTTGGGTGGTTTGCAGTTGCTCAATCACTTGCTGGAACTCTTCAGTACGTTTTTTGACTTGAGCTTCTAAGGTGCGATTATATTCTGCTAATAAGTTTTCTGCTTGTTTGCGTTGGGTGATATCAAAAAAGGTAGCCATCGCAAAAGCCAAATTTCCTGATTCATCATAGATGGGCTTGCCCAAAACTTCAATGGGAATAATCTTGTCAAAATGGCGAACTTCCATATCATCAATCCTGGTACTTTCCCCAAGCAATGCTCTCAAAATTGGTAGGCGATCGCTGGGGTAAAGTCGATCTGTGCCGACAAGGTAAGCTTGATATACCTCTGACAATTGTTCGCCGCTAACTTCTGCGATTGCTCCTTGACCAAGAATTTGCTGCCCAATATGATTTGTGTAATAAGGTTCACCTTCTGCATTTATAATAAATACACCCACTGGCATAGCTTCTAAAAATTGAGTTAGCCGACTCTGACTTTCAGATAGAGCTTCATTTAAAACTTGCATCTGAGCATTCTTTGCCTCCAAAACACTGAAGGATGCTTGCAGCTGCTTTGCCATAGTTTCAAATGACTTGGCTAGTTCCCCCAACTCATCGGAGCGCTGAATTTCTGGTGTTTGCTCCCATTCACCTTGAGCAATTTTCTTAGCTGATGTGTTTAATTGTAAAATCGGCTTAATTACCCAGCGAGCAGTTAAAATCCCGATTCTTGTAGCCACTAAAAAAGCAACTATGCACAGCAAAACGGTAATTCGGGTGTTCTCATTAATTTGCTCCATAAATTCGCCTTCAGGAATCGCCGCCACGATTAGCCAATCTAAACCCAGTTCATCCTTCCAACTTTTTACTTGTACAAAATAACGCATTCCATCGGCGCTAAAAGTTAGCTGTTGCTTCCCTACAACAAACCCAAGACTGCCAAAGCGTTTGATCAAGGACTGGGTTGTGAGCCTAATTAAAGAATTTCGACTTTCTAATGCCGAGCGACGTTTTATTTGACCATTAATGATGCTATATGGTGGTTCGGTAGAAGAAGCTACTATTAACCCAGAACGCTCTAAAATAAAAGTTTTACCCGATTGTTCGGTGTTTAATTTCGTTAAAAAGTTGCTGATTTGTGACAAGATTAAATCAACACTAATCACCCCAACAAGCTTATGATTTTTATCGTAAACAGGATAGCTGGAAGATATAGATAAAACTTCTGGTTTATCTTCCCATTGATAAATTTGACTCCAAACTGGTTTGCCTGCCTTGACTGCATCTGCATACCACGCTTCTATACGAGGATCGTAATCTTTAACTTGCTGAAGCTGGCGGCGATTTCCCTTCAAGTCTGAATCATAAATATAAAGTTTCCCAATACCATACTTTTGACTAACTTCATTAATCAACAGCTTGCCATCATCTAAACGTTCAATACCGATAAATTCCCCTTTGGGGTTGGCAAAGCTGTTGTAGCCAACATTGAAAACTTGCATTTGTTTCCAAAAGTAATTTCCGGTAGTTTTAAAGTCAGAAAGGTTGAGCATACCTAGCTCAACCGCATCTAAGTTAATTTGATTTATTTGCTTCGGAGTTGTTAAATAGTTATTAAGATGCTGTTCAATGCGATCGCAGATTTCATTTTCTAATTGGCTAGCAAGCTCTCTTACCGCTTTTTGTCCGTTTTGATACGAAAGATAGCCCACAAGCCCCACCGCCCCGCAAATTTGCAATATAAAGGGGACAATCAGAACATACTTTAGGGGCATCCTGGCGTAAACTTTGCCAACTAAGCAATTAAGAGATTTGACGGACTGAAGTTTGGATAACATTGTTGTTTAATTTTTCCCCAGCATATATTTGGGGCATTGTTGCTATGCCAGCTACATTTAATACCAAAAAAATTACGGTGTGTCATCACTTTGATCATGACATCTCTGAGAAAATTGAGTATAAAAAAAGCATTAAAAATTTTGTTTGGATACTTGTCTTACTAGTTAAGTTTCTCCAACCTCCAATTTTCAAATTTTGCGTAGGCATAGCCGATTTGTAACCATTACGGCTTAATTCGCTCAGTTTTATCTGACAATGTATCAGTACATTTCCTCAGAACAACTGAAATTTAACCGATAAGCTACAGTATGCCATTCTAAAATTCAGGTTGCCATTAGCACCTAATCCTAAATTTAATTTCTAATTGCTGAGGTCTTGATTTTCCAGTCTCGAAACCTCTGGACTTGCACAAAAACCTATATCTAACTACAACAATTTTAAAATTTTCATGCAAATACATAGTAATAACAAAAAAAATCCAAGAAAATTTACTTAGTGTATTTTATTGTAAAGAAATGTTAATTTTATTATAGAAGTATGTCAACTTCATCACCGATTTGTAAAATTTTTCCGGCTGAGGATGTAGGCAATTGGGTATTAACACTCAATCTGTAAAAGTGATTAAAAGGCGATGAAGCAACCCAATTAGGCAGAGTTGCTTGCCTCTGGGTTGCAAAGATTTTTTGAAAGCTTGGGTAAGCTTCCCCTGAGTAAGAATCGCGTGTTGGAACTATACAACGCTGGCATGGATTAACCCCAAAAAAATCTACATCTCCCACTCGAAAGGAGACTAAATCACCTTGTTCGCTAAATAGCCGATCTTCCCAAAATGCTGGTACACCATCAATCTCAATATTGGCACGCATCCGACGGCGTATTTCATCTACACTTAAACCGGGAAACCAAGAAGCTACTTCTGTCAAAGTTGCTGTACTAATTACTGTTGGGCCTGGCGAGCGTGTATCGTCAGGAAAGCCCATTAGAGAGTTTTGCCTTAATGTAACAGCAAACTCAAAATAATTACTCAAAGTTGCTTCTAGGGCTTGCCGTTCCTCATCCAGATGAAAAACTTGTTGTGAGTTACCGCCTGGGATTTGTAGCGAAATAGTTCTATTGAAAAGTGCAAATTGCACCCTTAGTAAATGGATTTTAGCATGACGCTTGCCATTGACAAATTTATCCCGCTCATCAAAAATGGCAAACTCGCGGTCATGCTGTAGTGCGCCACTGGCAAGAACTCCAACCTTTTCAACTTCAACACCATCCAGTGATTTAACTGGATACAGTAAAATCTTGGCTAGGTAAGGCATCATAGTAATTTTAGATTTTAGATTTTAGATTGGGGACTGCTAAATCACCAATCTAAAATTATCCGTTATGGAGTTGTTTGGGGATATGGTGGTACTTTATCTATTCCTCCAACATCATTTAGAGGCCAAAAACGAAGTACAGCTCGTCCAATAATATTTTGGCGAGGGACAACACCCCAACAGCGCCCATCATAACTATTGTTACGATTATCACCTAATACTAAGTATGAATCATCTGGTATAGTCTGGGATTTTTCCAAAAAAGGTGGCTGTGGCCCTGATTGGCAAACATCAATAACTGTGCTTTTGCCAGAACTGAGATAATTACCTTCTGGCAAGGGTTTGTTGTTAATATAAACCTTGCCATCTCTAATTTGTACTTGTTCTCCAGGTAAGCCAATTACCCTTTTAATAAAAGCATCGTAATATTGTTCTTTTTGTAGCTCTTTCGTGGGTGAAAATACTACGATATCTCCACGCTGCGGGTCAGCAAATGTATATTTCAACTTATCGACAATGATTTTGTTTGCCTCCCACTGGTTTGGCGTACCATGCAGAGTGGGTTCCATAGCACCAGAAGGAATCCAGCGAGCTTCGGTAAAAATAAGGATATATATACCAATAGTCCAGAAGACTAGTATTACAGTACCCTCAACAATGGTCTTACGGCTGATATTGGGCATATCATATTTTCTTTTACTTTCTTCTGGAAGCTAGCTGATTGCTCAAGCAAAGAATGTAATAGTCCTAAATTCTTCTTGAGCAAAAGCATCAAGCTAAATTATCTGTTATGGAGTTGCTTGGGGATATGGTGGTACTTTATCTATTCCTCCAACATGATTTAGAGGCCAAAAGCGAACTACAGCCCGTCCAATAATATTCTGGCGAGGGACAACACCCCAACAGCGTCCATCATAACTATTGTTACGATTGTCACCTAATACTAAGTATGAATCATCTGGTATAGTCTGGGGTTTTTCTAAAAAAGGTGGCTGTGGCCCTGATTGGCAAACGTTAATAATTGTACTTTGACCACGAGCGAGATAATTAGTTTCTGGAAGGGGTTTGTTGTTAATATAGACTTTGCCATCTCTGAGTTGTACTTGTTCTCCAGGTAAGCCAATTACCCTTTTAATAAAAGCATCCTGATATTGTTCTTTTTGTAACTCTTTCGTAGGTGAAAATACTACGATATCTCCACGTTGCGGGTCAGCAAATTTATATTTCAACTTATCGACAATGATTTTGTCTGCTTCCCACTGGTTTGGCGTACCATGCAGAGTGGGTTCCATTGACCCAGAAGGAATCCAGCGTGCTTCAGCAACAAAGGTACGAATTCCCAGAGCTAGAACAATACTCAATACAATTGTTCTACCTAGCTCTGCGATCCAGGAATTATCAGGTTGTTGACTAGAGTTGTTATCAGACACTTGATTTTGCATGAAATTACTTAACTGAAGGAAAGATGTAGGTAATTAACTCGCCTAGTGAGACTTTATCTGTTAATCTTAACGGGAAAATTTTAATTTCCTGGTTATGTTCGCATCTTGACTACCAATTTTAGATTATTGATAAAGGGGGTTCTTCATAGATTAAAAATAAACTTTTTTTTAACGGTCAGCAAAAAAAATTAACACTCAGAGCGCGACTAAGTTTAACCTAAAAGCATAGTTATCTGTAATATATAGCTCCCTGCCTAAAAAAGTTAGCCTTATGTCATCTCCACAAATTTTACTGATCCGTCGCGCTCGCATAGTCCTACCCAATGGTGAAATGATGATTGGGGATGTGTTGACCCGCGATCGCCAAATAGTCGAAGTTGCGCCAGAAATCTCCCAAACAGCAGTAGTCACTGAAATTGACGCAGAAGGGTTAACTTTGTTGCCGGGAGTGATTGATCCGCAGGTACATTTCCGGGAACCTGGACTAGAACACAAGGAAGATTTATTCACTGCCAGTTGTGCCTGCGCTAAAGGTGGAGTCACTTCTTTTTTAGAAATGCCTAATACGCGCCCCCTAACAACGACACAGCAAGCTTTAGACGACAAGCTAGAACGGGCCTCACAAAAGTCCTTGGTTAATTATGGCTTTTTTATTGGGGCAACAGCAGAGAATCTTCCAGACTTGCTTTTGGCCAAGCCTACACCGGGAATTAAGATTTTCATGGGGTCGATGCACGGTCAGTTGCTAGTTGATGGTGAAACAGCACTGGAGACGATATTTGCTAAAGGCGATCGCTTGATTGCTGTTCATGCCGAAGACCAAGCTAGAATCAACCAGCGCCGCCAAGAATTTGCCAACATTCACGATCCAGCCGTTCACTCGCAAATTCAAGATAATCAAGCGGCTTTGTTGGCAACCCAACTGGCATTAAAACTTTCCCAAAAATATCACCGTCGTCTGCATATTCTCCACATGTCAACAGCCGAAGAAGCAGATTTGCTGCGTCAGGAGAAACCTAGTTGGGTGACAGCAGAGGTAACGCCACAGCATTTGGTGTTGAACACCAGTGCTTATGAAAAGATTGGTACTTTAGCACAGATGAATCCACCTTTGCGATCGCCCCACGATAACGAAGTCCTTTGGCAAGCTTTACGCGATGGCGTGATTGATTTCATCGCTACAGATCACGCACCCCACACCTTAGAAGAAAAAGCTCAAGAATACCCCAATAGTCCTTCAGGAATGCCTGGGGTGGAAACTTCCCTAGCTTTGATGTTAACTGCGGCGATGGAGGGAAAGTGTACTGTTTCCCAAGTTGTCAACTGGATGTCTAAGAATGTAGCTGTGGCTTATGGTATTCCCAATAAAGGAGCGATCGCACCTGGTTATGATGCTGATTTGGTGCTTGTAGATTTAAACACATACCGTCCAGTTCGGCGCGAGGAACTTTTAACCAAATGCCATTGGAGTCCATTTGAAGGCTGGAACCTCACCGGCTGGGCTACAACAACCATTGTCGGCGGTGAAATAGTTTATGACAAAGGCCAGGTAAATACTCAAGTCCGGGGTCAAGCTTTAACTTTCTTGTAGCAAATATTTATTTAAGCTTACGTAGTAGACGGATAATTATACATCGAAGCCATACTTGAACAGGCAAGATTTTCATCTATCCATAGTTAAGACTAGACTAAAGCGGTTTGGTTAAAGCTAAAAGATGAAAATCTTTGTTTTTGCTTCTTTACCCTTTTAACCAAAGGGTATTGACTTGTTGCTGTATCAGAAATTGCAACATAAAACTCTAAATTTATTTATAAGTGTTTGAAGTCAAATCTTCAATAACTGCCTCCTTACGGCTATAAGATTATCTATTTAATCTTCGTTTTCCCTGTTTGGTGTACCTTATTTAACGAGATATTGTGCGTACCTTTATGGGAAAGCAAGATATACATAGTGTCTCATAGTGAAGGCGGTTCGTTAAATCTTAGAGCTGGATAGCAGTAAACAAAATGAAACTGAATTGCGACCAATCTCATAATATATGACCTTCATCCAGGTCATGTATTTACCAGAGACTATGCCCAAAAAGATAACCGTAGAAATAATCAAGGAGAATTGCTATCTATGTCCTTCAAAATTTTAGCTTTAGATGGTGGCGGTATTCGGGGAGTTATTGCAGCCCGAATTCTTAAACAAGTAGAACAAGAAATTAGAAATCAGGGTAAAGGGAACTTCTTACACGAATACTTTGACCTCATTGCTGGCACTTCTACTGGTTCAATATTGACAGGGGGGATTGCTGTAGGAAAGACAAGTGATGAACTTATTAAACTGTATAGAGATAGAGGTAAAGATATCTTTCCGCCGAATAGAAAAGAACTCTATAAAAACTTACCGTCAATCATAAAATCAATTCTTGATGTATTTTCAACATCTAAATATTCTCATGATGGAATTATTAGTGTCCTCAAAGATTCTTATAAATACACAAGAATAAAAGATATTGAAAAACCTATTATCTTGATTCTGGCTTACGATACGCTATATCGTAATACAACCTTTTTTACAAACTGTCATCCCGATCTAGGAGATAGATGGTACGATGACTGTTGTTTATGGGAGATATGTACCGCTTCTGCCTCAGCACCTACTTTTTTCCCGCCATATAAATTAGAACCTAGAGATAAAGAAAAATTTGGTGATTGGGAATTTCCACACATTGATGGAGGAGTTTCTGCTAACAATCCCTGTCTCGCAGCTTTGAGTTTAGCTATGAGGGTCAGTCAGTCTTCAGTATCTCCAGAAATCAAGCAAAAATATAAACTAAATAATTTACGATTGGAGGATATTTCTATCCTTTCTATTGGCACAGGCCAAACTGGTGAACCATATCAATATAAGCAAATAAGTAAATGGAAAGGCTTAGACTGGGTACAAAATTTGACTAATATATTTATGGAACCTACATCTGAGATTGATAGCACAATTTGCCGGCAAATCATGGGTGGATACGAGTCTAAACGTTACTTGCGTCTTCAGTTTGAATTAAATGAGACATTTAAACCCAAGCCAAAAGAAACTTATAAAGATCCTCGTATTGTATTACATCCAGAAGATCGAAAAAACCGATTTACAGGTAAAAAAGTTACTCAAGAAATAGATAATAGTAGTCCAGAGATTATTCAGCAGTTAATAGATACTACCTCGGCATTCATCGATCAAGGTCTTACGTACTATACCAGAGATGACTCTGGCTTACCGATAAAAAAGGCGATCGCTTCTTTCATTAGAGAAAACTAGTGCATCCACGTAGATATATTAATGTCAACTAATACAAGATAAAATATCTCGTATTTCTACGATAATTATGTAAAAATACGAGATATTTTATTTAAACCTGCTAACAGTGATAATTACAGATGTCAATAAAAGAATTTATTGGTATTTACAATTACTTAAATTAATTTTTTTACTATTATATAAATCAGTATTATTGTGTATATATTGTGACTTTAATTCGGGTATATTGAGTTTAAGGAAGAGTTAGATAACTTCTAGATAGCTTGATGTTGTTTAACTTTTTTCTACTAGCTTTGACTGCTAAATAATCCAGATTTGTTCTTTTAATGAGAGTAGAGAACCAATCAGGCTAAATCAAGCTGACTAGGTGCTGTAAAAACTCTCATTTAACCCAACAACAGTTTACCTTTTCTTAATTCATACACTATCTAAATCAGTTTTTTAACTGATTATTGCAGCAATAAAGCTGCTGTTACAAAATTTTTTCACTTATTTTGGATTGAGATAAAAATGTTAGTGATTTACAGTGGTGAGCGTGGTAGTGGCAGATAGAAGGAGTGTAAAGTTCTCCCTCAACTATTAGCAAAAATTTTTTAGTGTTGCGATCTAAAAAAGTGGAATTTCTTGTACTTCGGTCGGGATATGAGCTTAGATAGCAGTAATGGCTTCACTAAGGGCACAATTGAATGGTATAAGTTCGACTTGACGAGTACCCCCATCCCCATAGGTCAAACTCACACTTAGATAACTATCTGGTTTGTAGGGCAATCGTTCTGCCCATTCAACTGCCACAATTCCTGGTATGACCTCAATACCTTCCCAATAACTTTCTAAATTTAGGGCTGTAACTTCTTGTGGTTCTAAGCGATATAAATCTAGATGGTAAAGGGGAAGCCGTCCTTCTATGTACTCATTAATCAAGGTGAAAGTGGGACTGACAATAGATTCAGCGATTCCCAAACCCTTACCAATACCTTGAACTAAGGTAGTTTTACCAGCGCCTAAATCACCTTCTAGTAAAATTACACTGCCAGCAGTCAGGGATTGACCGAGAGTAATACCTAAGTGTAGCGTCGCCTCTGTATCTGCAAGAAAAATTTTCATAACCGAGTCAAGACGTGATATTTCTCCTTTTTCCATAATGACCTCTACCGTACCACCGCAACAATACTTGTGCTAGTTTCTGCGGATTGTGACGGACAAAACCCGTTTCATCTTCATATAAAACGTTCGCTGCAACAATCCTTCGCCCTAGCAGAGTTACAGCTTCTCTATCTAGGAAAACAGGATGGGAGTTTTGTTCGGCGTAGCGGGTGAGCGATTGCTCTGAGGGAGATTTTTTGTGGATTAGCACAGCATCAAATAGCCGTCTTTCCCCACAAGCAGCATCAATAGCTCTAATGTGATCTGCAACAGTGTAGCCTTCAGTTTCTCCCGGCTGAGTCATGATATTGCAGATATAAATACGGGGGGCATCTGTTTGAGCGATCGCATCGGCAATTTCTGGTACTAATAAATTAGGAATGAGACTTGTATAAAGACTACCTGGCCCAATAATGATGTAATCAGCTTCTTTAATTGCCTTAATAGCTGCTGGCACTGCCGGAGGATTATCAGGAATACAGCCAATTTTGACAATTTTCCCTCCAGCTTTGGGAATGCTAGACTCGCCCTCAATGCGACGACCATCGGTTAATTCTGCCCAGAGGCGAACATCACTGAGAGTTGCCGGTAGTACTTGTCCCCGTACCGCTAGCACCTTAGAACTGGCTGCAACTGCTTGTTCTAAATCTCCAGTAATATCACTCATTGCCGTTAAAAACAAATTACCAAAACTGTGACCAGTTAACCCATCTCCAGCCCGAAAACGGTATTGAAACAATTCTGTTAATAACTTTTCTTCATCTGCTAGTGCAGCCAAACAATTGCGAATATCCCCTGGTGGTAACACTCCAAATTCTTGACGCAACCGCCCAGAAGATCCACCATCATCGGCGACAGTGACAATAGCAGTAATATTAGCGCTGTAGGTTTTTAGTCCCCTCAACAACGTAGAAAGCCCCGTACCACCACCAATTACTACTATTTTCGGGCCTCGGTACAGTCGATGATGTGCCAGCAAGACATCGATGAGTTCTTCTCCGCCTTCTGCCCTTAATACCTTAGTAATTGAGCCGACAGTACGAGTTTGTCCCCAAAGCACTAACAGCAATCCCCCAAGTAGCACCAAAGGCCCACTGATATAGTTGGGTAAGATGTTGGTGATTACTCCAAGGAAACCCCTAAACAACTCGATCATCCAAAAAATTGGGGTCAGCTTAACCCAAATAGCTAACCCCAAACTCGCCAGGAGTACACCCCCAATACTTATCAACAACCAACGTTTTACCGATAGTCCAGGGGATAACCATTTGAACCACTGGTTAACCCGATAGGAAGTTCGAGAACGCGACTGCTTTTGCAGGGCGTTGAGGGCTTGTCTGAGAAAACCAATTGACATACCTGATTTACAGCAGTGCTACAAACAATAATTAACAGAAAATGTACACCACTTGGTTTTTAACACTAGGCGTGAAACTATTATATTTGTCAATTCCATTAGACTAAGAGCGAGTGGTCAAGATTGCCAGTATTCCTAGTTAAACAATACCCTGGTTTAGTAAAAGTGAATTGAATGGAAAAACGAATTTTAGGATTAGATCCAGGACTGGCAACTTTAGGGTTTGGGGTAATTACCTGCACACAAATTGCCAACAAGGTGCCAGAAACTACAGTCAATATGCTGGATTTTGGGGTAATTAAAACGTCAGCAGATGTAGAAATGGGACTGAGGCTATGTACCTTGTTTGATGATTTACACACCGTAATGGAGGAATTTCAACCAGATTTGGTTGCGATCGAGAAACTATTCTTCTATCGGATGTCAAGTACAATTTTGGTTGCACAGGCGCGGGGTGTATTAATTTTGGTGTTAGGCCAGCGTCGTCTTCCTTATGTAGAGTTTACTCCGGCTCAAATTAAGCAAGCTTTAACGGGATATGGCAATGCAGATAAGTTAGATGTGCAAGAGGCGGTAGCACGGGAGTTAGATTTAGATGAAATTCCCAAGCCAGATGATGCTGCTGATGCTTTGGCGGTGGCTTTGACGGCTTCGTATCAGTTGTAAGTGTGTACGCAAACAATAAACTTTTTTACTAACTCGTCAAGTCCTTTACAAATATGTTTTACTCTGAAGGAAAACCCTGTTCAGCTCTACTTATTGCTGCTTATCATGGACATAAAGATATTGTAGAATTATTGGTTGCTGCTGGTGCTAGCGTTCATGTTGTAGATGGTTCGGGTGAAACACCCTTACACAAGGCATCTTCCGAGGGACATAGGGATGTAGTCGAACTTCTGATTACTAATGGAGCGCAGATCGATGCTGAAGCAAAAGATGGCTGCACTTCTTTATACCTAGCTGCTTGGAATCAGCATAAGGAGATTGCTCAATTTCTGTTAGATTGTGGTGCGGTTATGCAGCCAGAGATCGCGGTAATGCTTGGAGATGTTGAACTAGTCAAGCACTATCTCGATTCGGGTTTAGATGTCAATTCTTCCCTTGTAAAAGGATTAAACAAAGAGGAGTCATGGTTAATTGCAGCTATCATGGGTAGAAATAAAAATCTTATTGAACTTCTCCTAAACTGTGGAGCAAACGTTAATCAGAAGATGAAATCTAAAAACGTTTCCCCACTACATCATGCATCTGCTACAGGTTGCCTAGATATTTGTAAGCTTCTAATAGCTCATGGTGCAGATGTTAACGCTCTTGGTGAACATGGTAAGACTCCTCTACATTTGGCAACCCAGCTTGGACATCAAAATATCACAGAACTTTTGTTGGACTGTGGGGCTAATGTTAATGCCCTAGATGGATCAAAAAGTAGTCCACTCTTTGAAGCTGCCCGACATTACGATCTAAGTCTAGTGCAGTCTCTTTTAGATCGCGGTGCAGAAGTTAATGTAATAGACGATCAAAGTTGGACACCTCTGTTGCGTGCTTTTCAGCAGTCAGGTAATGATGAAATTATCAGAGTTCTTGTTATGTATGGTGCTGATGTTAATGTTCGAGCTTTGAGGGGAGAAAGTCCGCTTCATATAGCTGTTGCTCAGAGGAACAAAGATATGGTTGAGTTACTGTTAGCTCATGGTGCACGAGAAGGTTTAGAGTGAGATAAGTTAAGTGGGTAAGAATAAATCAAACTATGTAAATCAATTAAATTGTTTTATATTAAAGGTTAAAGGCATCAGCTCTCAATACAAACCTTTACACGGTATAACATCTCGCCAGCCTTCGGTACAAGTAAGATACCTTCATCCTCACGGTTAGCCCATTCTGTAGGTCTAATGGTAGCTGGATCGCGATAGTTTAAGTTATGAGCAGCACAGCGTTCAGCAGAAATACCAGTGGCTAAAGTAACGCGAATCCGCGCTTGTTCCCCTTCTATAGGATCAAATGTACCCATACCTTTTAAGTGAGTACTATGAGCCAGCACTCCACCGGGATAGACTTGAAATTTATCCCACTGTTTGAGGAAATAATCCCGTACATGATAGCCAATTTGAGACAGAATTTCACCGTGTGTGTAGCTAAACTCAGTAATGTGAGGGGCATATATAATTACTTCGCCTCCGTCAGCCACTACTGGCTCTAGCTTGTACATTCCTTTCGCAGCTGTCCAAATGTCATCATACATTTCGGGCATTACTGAAAGCACTTGTTTAAAAGGCTGATTTACATAAGTAATATGCAGTTTGGCGGATAATTTTGCGGCGGCTTCCCAGGCTGACTCTGGTTTATCTATGTAAAGTCCTGCTAGCTGATTTGTTTTGGGTGCAACGACCATCGCCAAGCAAAGTTTCGGTGTATAAATTAGGTTAGCGGCTCGGTTAATCAAGCGCCGAACTGGTGTTATTCCCGATGTACCAATGATTTCGTAACTGGTTATTAAAGCGCCCAACCAGTGGGATATATCAATTACTTTCTGACCCCCAATACCGGGAAAAAAGTATTTATTTCCGCCTGAAAAACCGACAACTTCGTGGGGAAATACAGGACCGCAAATCATTATTAAATCGTACTGTGTTACAAGCTTGTTAACCCTGACTTCAACGGACTGATGTAGCATTCCCCGGCTAATTTCTGCTATCTCATCTGCCGAAATTACTCCACAGGAAATAAAAGTATCTGGCTCATTCCACAGGTGGTTAAATATGCGAACTTTTTTAAAGGTTGTCTCTCGCTCTTTTGGTGTCACCCCCACTAGGTGATTAATCTGTTCTTCACTCATAGGATTATGTGTACCCAGAGCGATCAAAAAATCTAGAGCTGGAACTCTTTTACCCAACTCCTGATGCAGCAATCGAAATATTTGAGGGATGGGAGCAGTACGAGTGCCATCTGGAATTAATACTAAAATACGCTGTCCATCTAACTGACGATCTGCCAAAGCTTGATGAACTAGCCCAGAAATTTGCTCGTCGGAAAGTGTTCCGTTAGTTACAGCTAGTGAATACATGATTAAACTCCACTGTAGATACTGAACCCACCGTCTACTGGTATAACTACCCCGTTGACGAAACTAGAACCAGAACCGCATAACCAAATCAAGGTGCTGAGTAATTCGTCCGGTTTTCCGAAGCGTCCGGCTGGGGTATGCTCGATGATTTTCTGCCCGCGCACGGTCAAACTGCCATCTGCATTTAGGAGTAAATCTCGATTTTGTTCCCCAATAAAGAAACCTGGCGCGATCGCATTTACTCGCATTCCATCGCCATATTTTTGGGCAAGTTCGACGGCTAACCAGCGTGTAAAGTTATCTATCCCGGCTTTAGCGGCTGAGTAACCAACTACTCGGCTAATGACTCGGATGGCAGACATAGAAGATATATTGACAATACAACCGTGGGGCTGTTTTTTTTCAACCATTGCTTGACCAAAAACTTGGCTGGGGAGTAGAGTACCGAGTAAGTTGAGGCTAACTACTTTTTCAAAGGCTGTGTGTGTCATATCAAAAATAGTCGCATCAGGGGTAATTGTGGCAGCCGGAATATTACCGCCAGCCGAGTTTACCAAGATATCTATTTGACCCCAGCGCTGTATAATTTTATCTCTGGCTTTTTCTAGTTGGGAGCGATCGCTAACATCTGCCAGTACAGCCATGCTTTCTCCACCATTGGCTGTAATCTCAGCCACTACCGCTTCCGCCCGTGCTTCATTGCGACCTAAAACCACTACTTGCGCTCCAGCAAGGGCTAAACCTCGCGCCATAGCTCCACCAAGTACACCAGAACCACCTGTGACTACTGCTACTTGCTCTTTTAGGCTAAAAAGTTTATTCAAAATTAAGTCTGGCATTAATTGATTGTCCTGGTTATTTTTATTAGGAGTTAAAAAAATTATTTAAACGCAAAGGGAGAAAGGAGATTTTAGGAGTGATTTTGGAGAATTGGTATTAGTCCAGTTTGTAAGCACTTTTAGCAAGGTCGTAAGCTAAAGCGCGGGCCATATCATACCCTTCCTCTTCGTCAACTAATCCCCGTGTTACTAATCCAGCTAACCAATTACAAGCTACCCGCCGCCAAACATTATGACGGGCTGGAATAGAAACGAAAGCGCGAGTATCATCGTTAAACCCAGCAGTATTGTAAATTCCGGCTGTTTCCATTACCTGATTGAAGTAGCGTTCCATGCCATTTACGCTGTCGTGAAACCACCAAGGCGGCCCGAGTAAGATAGTAGGATAATGACCAGCGAGTGGAGCCATCTCTCGGCTATAGGTGCTTTCATCCATACCAAAAATAATTAAACGGAAGCGCTGATCGTTCCCATAAGCTGACAATAATGGGTGCAGATTTCGAGTCCATTCTATATTGAGGGGAATATCAGCACCTTTATCAGATCCAAATTTCTCAAACAGAGCCGGGTTATGGTTACGCATAACGCCACAATGCATTTGCATCACCAAACCATCTTCTACACTCATCCGAGCCATTTCCATGAATATATGACCGGTAAACTGCTCTACATCTCCTGGATTCAGTTTGCCGATTAATGCTCTAGCAAAGATAGCTTCTGCTTCTTGGTCGGAAAGACGTGTGGTATAAGGTGTAGCTGCACCTTGATCGGTAGCTGTTGCACCCATTTTTTTAAAGAAGGCCCGACGTTCTTCTAAAGCTTGCACAAAAGTAGCGTAACTGCTAATTTCTCTACCGATACTGCTTTCCAATTTGGTGAGATTTTCCCGCCAACCAGGAGCATCTAGGTTAACTACTGCATCTGGTCGAAAAGTCGGTCTAATTTGAGTAAAACCTTCTGCGTGGAGCGATCGCTGATTCTCTAGGTTATCACTGGCTGCATCGGTAGTACAAAGCACTTCGATGTTAAAGCGTTTGAATAAAGCACGTGGGGAAAATTCAGGTAAGGCTAATAAACTTTCCAAATAATCATAGATACGTCCAGCATTACGAGAATTTAAAGCTTCATCCACCCCAAAGACATTAGTCAGTTCGTCTTTGAGCCACAACCCCGATGGAGTACCCTGGAATAAATAAAAATGTTCGGCGAACAATTGCCAGATTTTCCGGTGGTCAGTTTCTGCTGGTGCATCACGAGTCGGTATACCTAAAGCTTCTAGAGGAACGCCCCGACTATAAAGCATCCGCAAAATGTAGTGATCAGGGATAATAAATAATTCAGTTGGTGAACCAAAACGGGCTGCTGGATTAGCTAACAGGGCTGGATCTACGTGCCCGTGTGGGCAGACCAAAGGTAATGCAGCTATGCTGTCAAAGAATTGATGGGCTAGTCGTCTTTGAACTGGTTCTGGAGAAAAGCAGCGATCGGAAGATAAAACCGGTTTTTTAGTTAACATATTTTTGTTTGGTTAAAATTTTTAGTGTTGCTGAGTGTAAATAATTTGTCTTACGCACAGGGAAAGAGTTGTCCATTTTGAAACATTTTCTCTTGTAGGTTTAGTCTAATTACACAAAAACTACAGTTTTCAAGATAGACACGATTTCAAATTACTTTATTAATCTTGCACTACTACCACGCTCTATTAGAAAAGGAGATAAAACGCGGTTTTCCACAGCTTTGTCTGCTAATAAATCGATTAACATTTGCATGGCATAGCCACCAATTTCTAACATCGGCTGGCTGACTGTTGTAAGTGTCGGTGTAACGTAACTACCTAAAGCAATACCATCAAATCCAACCAGGCTTAAATTTCGTGGCACTAAAATACCTAGTTCTTGGCAAGCTAAAAGAGCGCCAACTGCCACCATATCGTTGTAACAAAAGATGCCTGTTACCTCAGCAGTCAATAGTTTAGATAGCATATTTTGCCCGGTGGCGACATCGCTGATTCTGGTATCATACTCGTCACTAATTGCAACCCAATCAGGATTTTGTGGTAGACCAGCTTCAGCAAGAGCTATTTGGTATCCTTCTAGGCGCTGGCGGTTTGACCTGCTGCGATCGCTTACACCCAAATAACCAATAGCAGTGTGTCCCAAACTTATTAAATGCTCTGTGGCTAATCTAGCGCCTAAGCGATCGTCTATTGCCACTGAGTGAAATATTTCGCATTGATCTTCAGTCTGGCCATTAATCAGAACTGTTGGCACAGCAATTTGGGTTAGTTGCTTTATATGCTGTTTGCTAATTCGTGAGTCGGCTACTAAGATTCCGTCTACTCTGCGGCGATGGAAGGTATCAATAGCTGCCATTTCCTGCTCCAAATCTCGGTGTGAAGCACTTAACAAAACACTCAATCCGGCTGGTCTGGCTATCTGTTCAATGCCGTCTACTACTTCAGCAAAAAAGGGATCTGCAATGGAAGTTACTACTACACCAATGGTATTAGTACGTTTATTTTGCAAACTTTGAGCTATAGCATTTGGCACATAGTTCATCTCCTGCGCCAGTTGCTTAATTTCTTCTCGTACTTTCGGGCTAATGAGAGCATTATCCCGCAAAGCACGTGAAACTGTGGAATGAGATACACCTGCTCTCCGAGCAATATCTTCAATTGAAATTCTTCGTTTATTCATTTTTTAGTTTAGATTTTAAAATAATGCACACGTGTGCATTTGTATGTATTATAGAAAATAATGGTTATTTGTCAAGAGATTTTAATACAACTCACATTTTGCATACAAAAATTCAATAGTCTTACTTCCTGCCTCCTGTCCCTTACCTCAATAACTTAACTTTTCTGCAAAAAATATGATTATTATCGTCATGGGTGTATCTGGTTCTGGTAAAACCACTATAGGAAAACTGCTAGCAGACTCTTTAGGCTGGGAGTTTAGTGACGCTGATAGTTTCCACTCACCAGAGAATGTTGATAAAATGCGGCGCGGTATCCCGTTGACTGAAGCTGACAGGATGCCTTGGTTGCAAGATTTGCAAACAGCCATCAAACATTGGCTGCAAGAAAATAAAAATGTAGTGCTGGCGTGTTCGGCTTTAAAAGACAGCTATCGGCAATTTTTGGTATCGGATAGCGATCGCAGCACCAACCCCAAGAGCGATCGCATTAAGCTAGTTTACCTCAAAGGGTCTTATGAGTTAATTCAAATGCGATTGCAAGAGCGTAGCAATCATTACATGAGCGAAAAACTTCTCAATAGCCAGTTTGATACTCTTGAAGAACCATTAGACACCATATCTATAGATGTCGCACAACCACCCCAGATCATTGTCCAGAATATTAGAACGGCTTTGAGACTTTAGCTGATTGGTTAAAACCGTAAGATTAAGATTAATCACGTCTCTACGAAAACACGAACTTTTGGCAACTAAATACGTCGGATGTAAGTCTAAAGAAGTTTTAAAAGGAACCACCTCACAGTAGTGGTAGGAGAAAACTAGTGTTTCTAAGATTAGCGCAACAACATCAAGAATTCGTTCAAGACTTGGTAATGAACTTACAAGCCTTGACAATTATTCTTGAGCGGCGTGGGTATTCTGCCTCATGTTATACGTGCGGCGACCAAATGAAGAGTGCTTCATTTATGGTTAGCCTGCGAGAAAAGCATCTGATCCGTTTTGTAGTGTCTGATTACGGAATTACATGGATGGAATTATGGGACGATCGCGAATTAATGAAGTTGGAGGGTGCAGAAGCAGTAAAACAACTTCAAGAGTTAGCTAATATCGTCAAGCATTCATCTACCATAGAATTGACAACCTAACATTCCTCAAAGTCAAGCCGACAAAAAATTTAACATAGATTTTACTAATAGACATCTCCAGTAATTAAATATGCGTTACTGAATCGTCTATAGGGCATTGAGTCGCCATATTCAGTACGCCGAAAATTGAGGCAGCGATTCGGGATATTATTAATGCTTTCAACCGTTTTAGTTTACCGTCAATTTGGGTTGGACGATGGAAGTGGACAGACTTCCATGACTTGAATCAAGCCATGCTCAAGGGTGAATCGATGACCCACGTGTTCATCGGCAAGAACTCCTCCAACCAAGTCACGCACGACCTGATGCACATCGACCAAAATGCGTCCGGACTCCTCCGAGTAAAAGGAAATCGGCTCGACGTGCGGATTTATCTCGCTCCATTGCTCCGTCCAATAAGCGCGAACTTCTTCAGGCCCACGGACAAAACCGCCTTTGAACGCTTTCGGCCAAGCCACGTCCGGAGTCATAAGGGCAAGGGCAGCGTCAATGTCTCGCGCGTTGAAGGCCGCGTAAGCCGCACGGAGTAGTTCGATTTCTGGTGCAGGTTGATCTGACATAAGAGGTATGGTAAAAAAGATGCAGCAGGGCCTAAGAATTTATTGTATCGTTAAAGCTAAGTATTGTTATCTTTGCGGGACACAACTACGCGCTAATTGCGATCGCTATGGCGAGTTAGTAGTATCCGCCAAGTATAAATTTTATTCAGTGTGTAAAAAGCCTTATAAAACGGTGAGTCAAAATCGTTAAAAAGTAGATACAGCAGGCATTCCCAGACCAGGAATGCAGGTTTTTACACGTATCTGATACTGTTGGCGAAAGTGTTACAAACGTATAAACAAAAGTGTTACAACTAAAAACCGCAACGACAGATTGAAGGTTTGAGCTTAAGTGATACTTGAAAACACAACTATGTATTATATTCGCCAACAGTAACCGTATCTTGGCTCAATATCTATAGGACTAATATTTAATTTTTGAAAAAACTCAATACAACAAAAAGAGCCTTCTTTCGCTTTGCTTTTTGCCTTGTAAGCTAAATTAGTATGGCTACGCCACGCTGCGCGAACAGAAATCAAAGCAGTTTACTATAAGCATAAGTACTTAATCTGAAATCTGCGTTCTCTATTTCGTGTACTTTATCAATCTTTTAGCTAATTCTGCTTCGAGTTTATTGTAAAAAATGCTTAACAAAGCGTTTTGTATACAATTGTACAAATAGAAAAGAAACTTAACACACGTTTTTGCACACGTGTGCAAAAATAAAAATAAGTCAAAAACAGGTTTTGCACACCTGTGCATAATATTGCGAAAACCCGATTAAAAAAATCAATATCGACGAGTAACAAGATATGTCTCAAATTCTCCAGAATTCCATCGAACAAGCTCAATACAATCCGTTACATTCGCTAGAAGAGTGGGAAGAAGACTTACTTAATCGCTATCCCGATCCAGATAGCATAGTTAAAGAAGGTAAAACTACTCAAGAGTACAGAAATTATGAAACGCCTACCAGAGAAACGGTAAAAGAATTTTATCGGTTAAATCATATTAATCAAACATATAATTTTGTCCTTGAGAAAGAAAAGAATTTTCTCAAGTTTGATAAAAAAGAAATGTCTGTTTGGGATGCAGTTGAATTTTTGAATCAATTAGTAGATGATTCAGATCCCGATACAGAGATGGATCAGTTACAACATCTATTGCAAACATCAGAAGCCATACGCGCCGATGGTCATCCTGATTGGATGGTACTTACCGGCTTCTTTCACGATATGGGGAAGGTACTTTGTCTATTTGGTGAGCCTCAATGGGCTACCGTCGGTGATACTTATCCTGTAGGTTGTGCATTCTCTGATAAAATCGTTTTTTCAGAATTTTTTCAAGAAAACCCTGATTACAATAATCCCAATTACAACACTAAATATGGTATTTACGAGCCGAATTGTGGATTGATGAATGTACACATGTCATGGGGTCACGATGAATATTTTTATCAGATGATGAAAAACTATTTACCTGAACCTGCATTGTATATGCTTCGCTATCACTCATTTTATCCTCAACACCGCGAAAATGCATATAACCATTTGATGGATAATCACGATCGCGAAATGTTTAAATGGGTTAAATTATTCAATCCTTATGATTTGTATTCAAAAAATCCTACTCCTCCCGATTGGCAAAAGTTAAGACCATACTACGAAGATTTAGTGGCTAAATATTTACCCGCAACGTTAAGATTTTAAACTTTTCAACTACACTCTCCAAAATTTCACATTGATTATCCTTCAATCTCCAAGCTAAATTATGATATTTGGAGCTAGAAAGATTAAGTTTTTTTAAGTACATTTCATCTTAAGAAAACTTAATGTCTACAACAACTAGAAATCCAAGAGTTTTAACTAAAGATAGATTAAAAATCTGGCTTCGTTCTGTAAAATTCAATCAATAAAGCTCATTTTTGCACCAAGGAAGGATAAACTCATAAAAAGACAAGCATAAGTTCTCAAGTTGAATAATATCAATATCCTTTTCTAAAAATTTTGCTGAAAAGGTAGTTTCATTCCAGGCATATTAAAAAAGTATTTTCACTAAAAAACAAATTTGATGACGTAGTATATCCGTCATAGCTTTGCTTTAGGAATAAACATCTTTCAAATGTAATGGACTTAATAACAGCAACTCACATTGCATCAGTTACAAGATGTTAAATAATAGTTGAAAATACCAAAGCCTGTAAGAATATTAGAACGAGTATGATTTTTGAGACATATTTAATATTCTTTTGACCTTTATCAAATTTAAATCCGTTGTTAAAAACAGACAAAGATGAAGACAATTTCACTCATAGTTGGCTTATTAAGTTTGACTGTTGTTGGTTGCACAAATAGCGCTCAAAATAACAACTCTGCTACTAATACTGCTACCAACACTAGTTTAGAGACTACAGTTAATAGTCCAAGTAGAAAATTACAAACAATCGGTGTCGCCTTGGGTGACTTGGGCAACCCTTTTTATAATGCAGTGCAAAAGGGTGCGGAAATAGAAGCTAAGAAAATTGGCGGTAATATTAGAGTTAATGCGGTTTCCAGTGGCTTTGATTTGAACCAACAAAGCAACCAAATCGAAAATTTTACTGCTGCAAATACTGATTTAATTATCCTCAGCGCTGTTGATAAAAAAGGAGTTAAACCAGTAATTGACCAAGCAAGGCTGGCAGGTAAGATTGTCATTGCCGTAGATTCAGCCGTTGATGCAGATGTAGATGCAATGATTAGCTCCAACAATACCCAAGCTGGAGAGATTGCTTGTCAATATATTGCCGATCGCATCAAAGGTCAAGGTAGTGTAGTCATCCTCAACGGTACGCCGATGGATTCAATCAATCAGCGAGTCAGTGGCTGTGAAAAGTCATTATCCAAATATCCTAATATCAAACTCATCTCTAAAGACCAAAACGCAGAAGGGACAAGAGATGGAGGTTTGAGAGTGATGAGTGATTTACTTACAACCTTTCCCAAAATAGATGCCGTTTTTGCCACAAACGATCAAAGCGGTGTGGGTGCAGACTTAGCCGCTAGACAAGCAAGACGCAAAGAATTTTTTATTGTTGGGGTTGACGGTTCGCCAGATGCAACCAAAGCAATGGAAGACAAAGATGGTGTATTTGCTGCAACTGCGGCGCAAAATCCCGCAGGGATGGCTCAAAAAGCAGTTCAAGTGGGAAATGAGATCGTTCAGGGCAAAAAACCTGAGTCATCTGAGATTTTGATTCCAGTCAAATTGGTTACTAGAGATAATCTCAGCAGCTACAAAGGCTGGTAAGTAAGAAAAATTTAATTAACTTTAGGAAATAGATAAATATGAAAAAGATTGCGTTCACTTCTAGTGTTACGCTTCGCGTAATCGCAGCTAGCATACTAGGTATCATCAGTGGTGGCGTTGTCGGCTGTACAAATGCTTCTCCCGATAACAACAGTGCTACTAACCCCGATACAAAACCCGTTACAAATACTAGTGCAGAGACAAAAACTGCCACTGGAAATTCAAAGTTACGATCCGTTGCCTTCACAGTTGGCGATTTAAGTAACCCTTTCTTCGTCCTCATGGGACAAGCAACTGAGGCGGAAGCCAAGAAAATTGGGGGTAATAATGTCAATGTGACTGTAGTTTCCAGCGCTTACGATCTGAATCAACAATCCAATCAAATTGAAAATTTCACTGCTTCCAATACTGACATTATTATCGTCAATGCTGCTGATAAAAGTGGTATTAAACCAGCAATTGAAAAAGCGAAACAAGCGGGTAGAATTGTCATTGCGGTAGATACTGGTGCTGAGGGAGGCGTGGATGCCACCATCACTACTAATAATGTCCAAGCTGGAGAAGTTAGTTGTAAATATATTGCCGATCGCCTCAAGGGTAAAGGCAATGTAGTAATAGTTAACGGCCCACCAGTAGACTCGGTGATTCAACGAGTTAGTGGCTGCGAGAGTGTACTGTCTAAATATCCCGATATCAAAATCCTCTCCAAAAACCAGAATGCAGAAGGAAGCCGGGATGGAGGACTGAGAGTTATGACTGATTTGCTCACCACCTTCCCAAAAATTGATGCAGTTTTTGCCATCAACGATCCGAGTGGAGTTGGTGCAGAACTAGCAGCTAACCAAGCACAACGTAAAGATTTCTTTATTGTCGGCGTTGATGGTGCGCCAGAAGCAATCACTGCGATCGCAGCTAAAGATAGTATATATGCTGCAACCGCTACTCAAAATCCGCGAGGGATGGCCGAAAAAGCAGTTCAGGTTGGAAACGATATTTTAAATGGGAAAAAACCTGCTAGTTCCACAATTTTGATTCCCGTCAAGCTGATTACAAAAGATAATGTAAGCACAGAAAAAGGCTGGCAATAATAATAATTGTAAATTTGCAATCAAGAGTTATGTCTAAGCTGAATTGAGTCTTTCGACACATTGACATAGTTTTTGCACATACCCATGATGTATATATGTGCATTTGTAGAAAGTTCTGAATATTGAAAGGCAATATTCAGAACTTGCCAAGATAGCAATCGCTTTTTAAAAAAGAATTTTGTGATGCTTTTAATTTCACATCAGATGTGAGTTGATTAATTTCTAACTCACAAATTGCGACTTTTCAATTCTTTTTACAGGAGATGTTCATGACAACAAGTATAGAAACCTCATTTCCTGATGCACCAACCACCACCCCTGTATTAGAAATGCAAGGGATTACCAAACGATTTCATGGTGTATCTGCGCTGCAAAATGTTAATCTCACGATTTATCCCGGAGAAGTTCACGCCCTGATGGGTGAAAACGGAGCAGGCAAAAGCACATTGATGAAAATCCTGGCAGGGGCTTACATTGCTGATGAAGGAGAAATTCGCATCAATGGTCAACCCCTAAAAATTACCGATCCGGCGACAGCACGTAAGGCGGGAATTAATCTTATTTATCAAGAATTGAACGTTGCACCGAATTTAACCGTTACCGAAAATATGTTTATGGGTAGCGAATTGCGGCGAGGTCAGTTTTTAGACCGCAAAGCGATGCAACTGGAAGCAGAGCAAGTGTTAGATAGCTTGGGAGCCAATTTTACCGCCCAGACTATAGTTGGTACTTTATCCATTGCAGAACAGCAACAAGTCGAAATTGCCAGGGCGCTGAAAGATAAAAGCCGCGTTTTGGTGATGGATGAGCCAACAGCAGCTCTATCTGACCGTGAGAGCGACCATTTATTTGAGGTAATTCGCAAACTGCGGAATGATGGCATTGCGATTATTTACATCAGCCATCGGATGGAAGAAATCTATGCTTTAGCTGACCGGATTAGCGTCCTGCGCGATGGTCAATATATTGGTAGTCTGACACGCAGCGAAATTTCTCCACAGCGATTGGTGCAGATGATGGTTGGTCGCTCCATGCAAGACTTTTACGAACATCAACGGCAAATGAATCCTGGCCCAGTGGTGCTGGAAGTCAGAAACATGAGTGATGCCCGCAAAAAGATTGAGCCGGCTAGCTTTGAACTTCATGCAGGGGAAATTCTCGGTTTAGCGGGGCTGGTTGGTGCAGGACGTACAGAACTATCGCGGCTGATTTTTGGTGCTGACCGCAAAGCCAGTGGTGAAGTATTCCTGAATGGGATGAAACTGGAAATTAATTCGCCCAGTGATGCCATTGCTGCCGGAATTGGCTACGTCCCGGAAGACCGCAAAGACCAAGGTTTATTTCTAGAGATGAGCGCCCGCAAGAATATTGCTATCAACACACTCAAGCAGGATGCTAAAGGTGGAATTGTTAACTGGCCTTCAGTGAATCGGCTGTCAACAGAAGCGGTGGAAAACTTTAATATCCGCCTGGCTAATTTGGAAATTAGAGCATTGGATCTTTCTGGTGGGAATCAACAGAAGCTACTGCTAGCGCGTTGGTTAGCCATTAAACCTAGAGTACTGATGTTAGATGAGCCGACACGCGGCGTAGACATTGGTGCCAAAAGCGAAATTTACCGAATTATGAGCGAATTGGCAGCACAAGGTGTTGCTATTTTAATGGTTTCCAGCGAACTATCAGAAATTGTCGGTATGAGCGATCGCGTCTTGGTGATGCGAGAGGGACAACTGGTAGGCGAACTGGACGGTAGCCTTGGCAAAGAAATCACCCAAGAAAAGATTATGCACTACGCAACTGGAGCATCGGAGGTATCAGCATTATGAGTCAGACAGTCAGGCCGCCTATCAATAAATCAGCCAACAATCCCGCAGCTCGCAACCGGAAATCAATCAGCACTCTGCTGGAAGTTGCTGGTATTCTGCCGATTTTAGTAATTATCTGCATCTTATTTGCATTTCTTTCTCCTAACTTCCTCACGGGCGGTAACATCGTCAATATCTTGCGTCAGGCATCAATCAATATTGTGCTGGCGACAGGAATGACCTTTGTAATTCTCACCGGAGGTATTGACCTATCAGTTGGGTCAATATTGGCAGTTTCTGCCGTAGTTGGACTGCTGGTATCGCTACTGCCGGCTTTAAGTTGGGCGGCTGTACCTGCTGCATTGTTGGCAGGATTGCTTTTAGGCTTAGTCAACGGCGCTCTGATCACCTTCTTGGATGTGCCACCTTTTATTGTGACGTTGGGTTCACTTACAGCCTTACGGGGCGTGGCATTTCTGATTGCCAAAGGGACAACGCTGATTAACCGAGACATCAATTTTGCTTGGGTGGGTAATAGTTACGTCGGGCCTCTGCCGTGGCTAGTAATCATTGCCCTACTGACTGTAATCGCTAGCTGGTTTGTGCTGCGGCAAACAGTTTTAGGAGTGCAGATATATGCCGTAGGTGGTAACGAACGGGCAGCCAGATTAACTGGGATTAAAGTTAATCGTGTCTTGCTATTTGTCTATGGTATTAGCGGATTACTGGCAGGCTTAGGAGGAATCATGAGCGCCAGCCGTCTATATAGTGCCAGTGGCATATTGGGTCAAGGTTACGAATTAGATGCGATCGCTGCTGTTATTCTAGGTGGAACCAGCTTCACAGGTGGTATTGGTACCATTGGCGGCACTCTTTTAGGTGCATTAATTATTGCTATTCTCAACAACGGTTTAACTCTGTTGAACCTATCTTACTTCTGGCAACTAGTCGTCAAAGGACTAGTAATTATTTTGGCAGTCATGATTGACCGACTCCGCAGACGTTCCAGACGGTAAAAAAGCAGGGGGGCGGGGAGCAGGGG
>NZ_JADEXU010000091.1 GCF_015206895.1 Nostoc sp. LEGE 12450
GGGGAGCAGAGGGGCAGAGGGACAGAGGAGTAGTTCATCTCCCGCATCCCCTCCTAAAACTGCTACTGCTCCCATACCGAGAGCGCTTCCTATAGTTAAACCACCAAGTTCGCAAGAGGCCATTGATCAGCTGGAACAGGCGGTGCGTCTAGATGTTGCACCCAACTCCAATGAGCCGATTGACAACAATCAAGCGATCGCTCTCCAGCAAGAGCTAGAAAATCTCATTGGTCGGGTGGAAAGCGCTCATTTAGCGGTGTCAGCCGATGCGGTGAAAGAAGGCGTTGGTATATCTGAGGGAAAACAGTCCTCTAGGCATCTGGAAACCTACAACTCCCAATCTGTCAAGGAGCAGCCAATACAATTAGCCTCAACTAAATTGGGGGGGCTAGCCACAAGCAAAGACCAAGCCTTGGCACAAGCAAGAGTAATTTCCAAAAACTTACCCCAATTGATTGCCCAAAAAAACTATGCTCTAGCTCGTCAGCAGTGGCTGGCAGCAAAGACAATTTTGTGGCAGCAGTTCCCAGTTGATCGGAGGTTGGCTCAACCAGAAATTCGGGCAGTTTGGTTAGATAGAGGGACGATTGTTCGTGCTGGTAGCAAGGCAGGACTAGCCCAAATTTTTGATCGCCTAGCCCAAACTGGAATTAATACTGTCTTCTTTGAAACTGTTAATGCGGGCTATACCATTTATCCCAGCCAAGTTGCAAAAGAGCAAAACCCCCTAATTCGTGGGTGGAACCCACTAGAAGATGCGGTGAAATTAGCCCATGAGCGCGACATGGAATTACACGCTTGGGTTTGGACTTTTGCTGCTGGCAATCAACGGCACAATGAGATTATCAACGTTAGTCCAAATTATCCAGGGCCAGTGCTGGCGGCTCATCCCGATTGGGCAAACTACGATCATCTTGGCAACATGATTCCCGTTGGACAGACTAAGCCATTCTTTGACCCAGCCAACCCCGAAGTGCGGCAGTACTTACTCAAGCTGTACGAGGAAATCGTTACTCGCTATGACGTGGATGGTTTACAGCTAGACTACATTCGCTACCCGTTTCAAGACCCATCAGCAGGTCGAATTTATGGCTATGGTAAAGCTGCAAGAGCGCAGTTTCAGCAACTTACTGGCATAGATCCGATAAATATTTCCCCCAGTCAACCAGAACTATGGCAAAAGTGGACGAAATTTCGCACTGAGCAAGTTGATAGCTTTGTTGCCAAAGTATCAGAGCAGTTGCGACAAAAACGACCGAATTTGATTTTGTCGGTTGCTGTATTTCCTTTGCCAGAACAAGAGCGGATTCAGAAAATTCAACAAAACTGGGAAACTTGGGCAAGGCGGGGAGATGTGGATTTAATCGTTCCCATGACTTATGCTTTGGATACTTCTCGCTTCCAACGACTAGCCCAACCCTGGATCGCCTCTAAACAATTGGGAGCTACATTGTTAGTGCCGGGAATTCGCTTACTTTCTTTACCAACAATCGGCACGTTCGATCAACTCCAGTTAGTAAGAGACTTGCCAGTTAGTGGTTACGCACTCTTTGCCGCAGAGAATTTTAATAACGATCTACAAAAACTTTTTATTAGTACCCAAGGCAGAGTTCAATCCAAGACAAGTGAACCGATTCCCCATCGGCAACCTTTTCAAACTGCCGCTATCCGTTACACCGCGCTGCAACGAGAATGGAAATTTGTTTTCCAAAATGACCCACCAGAAAGACCTGCCCAGACAATATCAGATTTTAACAACCAGGCAGAAGTTTTACGCAGTGCTTTAAATCAGCTTGCTGCTTCCCCTTCTCCTAGTAATTTACTAGTGGCAAAAGCCTCTCTAACTCGATTCCAGTCTCAATTTCGAGTATTGATGAGCCAAGAAATTAAGTCGAATTCCTATCAAGTCAAAGTTTGGGAAAATCGGCTTGTAACTATAGAAAGACTATTGCGTTACGGCGAACGGCGAGTGCAGTTGCATCCCTAGTGAAGAGGCAGGGCAATACTTTTTGGATAAACCCAACAATCTCTCTTTTTGTCTGGGGTAAAGGTAAATTTAAACCCTTTCCCCTTTAACCGAAAAGTATTGAGAGGCAGGGGAGTAGGGGGAGATCAAAGGGACAAGGGAGAATCATTGAACAAGTTTCTTCTTTGTATCTTCCCAATTCACAACTACCGAAATATAAGCCACTTTGTAATTCTTAACACAATTTTTGCTGTGTTTATATACCAAATATTACTATTTCTTTAGGGCCAAAATATTGGAGAATACTTAATATAAGCAGCTTTAGATAACTATTTTTTGATATATAAAACTAGAGGTAACACCAGTATCAATACTGCTCAGTTAAGCATTTTTAACTCGGAACTGGGTTTGGGTAAAAGGTTAAAGATTTTTTATTTCCCTTTTCCCCTTCCCATTTTCCCCAAAACCCGATAAGTATTGACACCAGTATTAGTTCATTTGAGGTAGGATATCAAATTCTCATTAAGAGACAATTACCCAAGTACAAATGGTCACTAGCACGCGCTATAGTACTGACAGACACGACAAATCGAATCACCTCATTGGAGTTTCTGTGAATAGTACCTCCCATGTAGCAGAAGTAGCATTGCGTGAGGGTGAAAGACGATTTCGCACTATCTTCAACGCCACTTTCCAGTTTATCGGATTGCTAATAGCAGAAGGCATGGTGCTAAAAGCGAACCAAACAGCACTCAACTTTAGCAAGCTACAACCACAAGATTTAGTTAGGCGTTCATATTGGGAAATATGGTGGACGCTACTTGAAAATTTTCAACATCTGCAATATTTATTCTTCTCCAGCCCAGCAGAAACTTACATTTGCAAGAGTTCGGAAGATTTTCGTAGTAAATTTATGAACAAAAATGTTTTCGCTATCAGGGGTTATAAAGCGTGGAAAACAGTTAAATATTCTGACTTTTGGACTAGCCATTTCTATTCGATTATAAATGTTAATTGTAAAAAAATTATAGCTATCTACAAACATAAAATCTTTGTCACAGGTACATCGGGATTTTGTACAAAGTTTACTGTGATTATATCATTAAATAATAAAAAATAAATTGAGGTAACTTATGCCCAAAATTTTAATAATAGAAGATGAGGAAGCAGTCCGTGAAAATATTTTAGATTTGCTAGAAGCTGAGGATTTTGAAACCATTGCTGCCGCTAATGGTAGGATCGGCGTGCATTTGGCTATCTGTGAAGTTCCTGACTTAATTCTCTGTGATATGATGATGCCAGAAATTGATGGTTATGGTGTTCTAACAGCGTTACGCCAAGATCCGTCAACGGCAACAATTCCCTTCATTTTTCTCACTGCCAAATCTGCCAAATCTGACTTCCGTCAAGGTATGGATATGGGGGCAGATGACTATATAACTAAGCCCTTTAGTCGGGCTGAGTTATTAAGTGCCATCATGAATCGGTTGGAAAAGCACGCTACTTTAAAAAGATATTTATCTACTCAGACTAGAATTAACAACTTGTCTCCCAAAATGCAGTTGTTAGAAATTTGCTTGTACCGAGCTATTAAACAACATAAATTTCAGGAATTTGAAATTTATTATCAGCCAATAGTCGATATTGCTTCTGGGAAAATAGTAGCTGCTGAAAGCCTATTGCGCTGGCAAAGCCCAGAATTGGGGATAGTTTACCCAACAGAATTTATTCCGTTAGCAGAGTCTACAGGTTTAATTGTTCCAATCGGTAAATCGGTATTAAAAAGTGTATGTAAACAAATAAAAATCTGGCGTGATGCCGGAATTAATTCCTTAGTTGTTACTGTAAATTTGTCAGCAATTGAATTTAACCAACCAGATTTTATTAATAAAATAGTCAATTTTATAACTATTAATAATTTGCAACCAGATGACTTAGAGCTAGAACTCACTGAAAGTATGATTATGCAAGACGTAAATAGTGCGATCGCTACTATGAGCAAATTGCAATCCTTGGGTATCAAAATTGCGATCGATGATTTTGGTACAGGCTATTCTTCTCTAATTTATCTGAAAAATTTACCAGTTAATACCTTAAAAATCGACCGTTATTTTATCCATAACGTTGCTAACGATCCACAGAAATCAGCCATTACTAAAGCATTAATTCAAATGGGTCACAATCTCAATCTAAATGTAATCGCTGAAGGTGTAGAGACGGAAGCAGAACTTGCTTTTTTGCGCCAACAAAACTGTAATTCTATGCAAGGTTTTCTATTTAGTCGTCCATTACCAGCAGCAGAGTTTGAAAATTTTTTATTGACTAACAAATGTTTATATCGTAATCTGATTTGATTTTTGACATTATTTGCATAAGCAGGCAACAGTCAATAGGCAAGAAGGCTCTTTGAGCTATACTGAATTTTTTCAAGAATCAAATATGAGTCTTATATTTATGAATATTGGGCATTGCGAATGAGAGAGTAAATTATTTTCCCAGTCCCTTAATAGGGTGACTAAGTAAGCAAAATCGGACTTTAGACTGGCGACAATTATTAAGTCTCAAGTCTAAAGTAAGAAAATTGTGTCATAGTGTCAACCGTCATGAAAGTTTTTGCGCGTTTATTGCTACCAGTTTTTTTAATGATTTTGGCAGCAGCCTGTAACCAGACTCGCGCTTCCTCAGATAATCCCACACCACAAGAATCTGTACCTTCTGCCCAATTGACACAGAATCCTACACAGCCAAAAAATATTGTTCGTACTGAAGCACTTTCACCTACACCCATTCGGATAAATCTGAAGAATTTACCAGCACCCTTTGCAACAGAAAGTGCTTCCAAGCGGCCTGAAGTTGTGCCTATTCCGCAAAATCCGGTGCTGCGCGTACCAAAAGGCTTTACAGTTAACGTCTTTGCTGAAGGTTTAGATGCCCCACGCTGGCTAGCTTTAACTCCCAGTGGTGATGTTCTGGTGACTGAAACCGGGCAAAACAGAATTCGTTTGTTACGTGACAGCAACGGTGACGGCGTAGCCGATGTTCGAGAAACCTTTGCTAGTGGGGACAACGGACTCAATAGACCCTTTGGTATGGCTTTTGCAGATAATTCCTTTTTTCTGGGGAATACAGATGCTGTGGTGCGTTTTCCCTATACTCAAGGTCAAAACAAGATTACAGGTAAAGGAGAAAAAATCGCCAACTTGCCCGCTCAAGGTTATAACAACCATTGGACGCGCAATGTCGTTGTCTCACCCGATCGCAATAAATTATATGTCTCAGTTGGATCGGGAACCAATGTGGATGAAGAACCCCTACCACGGGCTTCGATACAGATAATGAATTTAGATGGTTCCCAGCAACAAACTTTCGCTTCCGGCTTGCGTAACCCTGTTGGTTTAGATTTTCATCCTGTAACTAAGGAACTTTACGCCACTATTAACGAACGCGATGGAATCGGTGATGATTTGGTTCCTGACTATCTGACACGGGTTAAACAAGGGGCATTTTATGGCTGGCCTTATGCTTATCTGACACCAAACAACCTCGATCCGCGTCAAAAAACGGATGGCAAAAGTAAACGCCCCGAATTAGTAGCCCGTACTCAAACGCCAGATGTCCTATTCCAAGCGCATTCAGCAGCATTGGGTTTGCAGTTTTATGATGGGAAAACATTTCCAGAAAAATACCAAAACGGTGCTTTTGTTGCTTTTCGTGGTTCTTGGAACCGCGATCGCGGTACTGGTTATAAAATTGTATTTGTTCCCTTCGATGGTAAAGGGCGATCGCTTGGCTATTACGAAGATTTTCTCACAGGCTTTTTACTAAATCCTTCTGTACCAACCACTTGGGGACGACCTGTAGGTTTACTCGTGCTGCCAGATGGCAGTTTACTACTAACAGAAGAAGCTAATAATCGGATTTATCGAATTCAGTATATGGGGGGATGAATAATTCCCTAGAGTAAAGTTAGAACACTTATGACCGTATCTGCCTATCCAGGTTTATCCCGTTTACGATAAATTACAGAAAAATACTAATACTTATCTGGTTGAGAAATTGATTATGACTCCCAACGAAAATAATACTCAGTCAAATACCAACGAATTGCCTCCACATTCAGGCACACGATACTGGGGTGAGGTGGAGGTGATTGAAGAGGGAGATACCTATAGAATTAGCCGTGTTGAAATTAAGCCCAGACATGGCATTAAACCACAAATTCATTATCACCGTAATGAGCATTGGGTTGTAGTTTCCGGTGTAGCCAAGGTTACTTGTGGTGATGCAGAAATATTACTGAATCGAAATGAGTCAACTTATGTTCCCGCAGCAACCCTACATAAGGTAGAAAATCCTGGACACATACCGCTAGTCATTCTGGAAATTCAAAATGGTGAGTATTTGGGCGAAGATGATACTGAGCGCCCTTATGACTTAAATTTGGTCAAATCTGTAACTGAAGGTTAGTGAGTGCTGAGTTAGGAGTTGGGATTTAAGCGATTAATGCCCAATACAACTCTTGGAGAGGCTGTGCCTAAGCGTAGCTATGCCGCAGGCTTTACGGCTTCTTTACGAGATGCTAAGC
The DNA here is from genome assembly GCF_015206895.1 of Nostoc sp. LEGE 12450. GTDB lineage: Bacteria > Cyanobacteriota > Cyanobacteriia > Cyanobacteriales > Nostocaceae > Nostoc. The sequence goes on from NZ_JADEXU010000091.1 coordinate 6,552, forward strand.
GTTAGCGGAGCTTTCGCTTTAGCGATACGCTCAGTACAAGTGCCCAATGCTAAATCAAAACCACCCTTCTTGTTCGAGGGTTTCAATCAGCTGTAAGCCACGGGGATCGCCTACTCCTAACAGTGAGGCTTTCGCGTCTTCTCGGACTCCCAAATCTTGATCCTCGGCAAAAGCTTGAATTAGAGCATCGATCGCTGTGGCATAAACTACATTAGAAGGTAGTTCGCGGCACAGTTGACCAATTGCCCAAGCACAGTTACTCCGCACTGCTGCCACAGGATCTTTGACTAAGGCTTCAATTAATGGTGGTATTGCCCCGATAACTGCTTCATAACCCACTTCTGCCATCTGTGCTAAGGCGCTAGCAGCCCACAAACGCACTGCGGAAATGTCAGTTCTTAAGGCATCTGCTAGGGGTGGTAAAGAACGGCGATCGCGACAGTTTCCTAAAGCCCAAACAACACCTTTACGCACGTAGCCATTCCAATCACTGTTTAGTTGAGCAATTAATGGAACCACTGCTTCTGAACTGGGATTGCGTCCGAGAGCATAAGATGCGCTCACCCGGACTAAGGGACAAATATCAGTTAACAGGCGAATCAAATGGGGAGTAGCACGCGCATCTTCTATATCACAAAAAGCACGCGCCGCTAACATTCTTTGCTGGGGCTGGGGATTTTCCAGGAGGGCTAGCATCACTTCAGGATCGGGCTTCGCCACAACTGAATCGTCAGTTAATGGCTCTATTTTATCTAGGGGGCTTTCTAGTTCCTCCTCAATATCGAGCAGGCTTAGATCGTCTTCGTCATACATAATTTCATTTCAATCCCGAAAAGGGATTAACACATAATCCCCCGTGCCAATAAGTTAAGACTTTATAAGTTGCGTAATTATACACTTTCTTTTCCCCTCGTTGAATTTTATCCAAACGAGAACTGTTACATACTCAAACACTAAAGTATATTATGGCTATCCTCTAGTTTATTTTTCTGCACTCAGGAATTTTACCATCCACAGGGATTGGGTTTGATAACCTAACTGATTGTAAAGATTTAATGCGGGCTTGTTTGATTGAAAGACTTGTAATCCAATCTGGCGATCGCCTCTTTGAATAGCCCAATTTTCTACATATTGCATCAAGGCTGTACCAACACCTCGCCGCCGATGTTCTGGTACAACGTAGAGGATAAAGATGTGAGCATGGCGATTACCCTGCACTTGATCTATGGCATTACCCACCCAAAGGCAAGCAATGGGGAATTGGGAATTGGGAATTGGGAATTGAGAATTGGGAATTGGGAATTGAGTATAATTATTCCCCTTGTCCCCCTGCTCCCCATCCTCTTCTACCCACCACAAGGGCGTATCACTAGAAAAGTATTGCTTAACTGTTTGCTCTAGGTGGGAAAAATCCTCATTGGGAAAGAGATCCTGGTAAGTTCGGTGCATGAACTTAAGCAGTAGCGATCGCTCCAATAAGGAACCACGGCGAATAATATACCCCGGTAGTAGTTGCTCAGACACTTCTGGCGTTTATTGAGTTAACTAGCTGAGTTTTGGATTGCTGGTGGCAAATTAGCGGGAGTGGGTTGAGAACTTACCTCAACCTCTTCAATTGGTGCGGGTGCTGCCATATCAGAGGGTAAAAATATGCGGGCGCTAACTGCGACTAGGGCAAAGACAAATACCAAAACTACAAGCAGTGGAGCGATGTATTGACGAAAAATAGCCATATTTTAATTACAAAGAGGACTAGGAACTCTTACGAGAACTTAGCTGAAGATTTATGAAGTATTCCTTATTTTAGCAATTTTCTGTATATGGAAATGGGGAATGGGGAATTAGGAATTGAGTATAATTATTCTCCTTGTCCCCTTGTCCCCCTGCTCCCTGCTCCCTGCTCCTGCTCCCGCAGCACTATTAGCTGCGTTCTAAGTCATCAAGCACTCTTTCGCAATACCAATTTTCCGGCATCCCAGGATAAGTTTCCTTTGCCTGTTCAATTAACCGTTCGGCTGCGGCAGTGTCACCAGATAATTTAGCGATCAGTCTGTTTTTTAGATAGCTATCAGATACACCATCGTCTACCTGGTTTGGTATTCCTTGATTTATAGTTGATGGTCGGGACTGATCTCTTCGTAACTGCCAAAATAAAACGTAATAAAGTGTCCCAAAAATTAAAATTAGGCTGAGTGTTCCGAAAAAAGTTAAGAGGTTAAATGCTAGAAATCCTAGAACTAACTGCGAGAGAACATAGCCAAGTAATAAACCAGTAAGTAAGAGGATGAATGTACCGACAGCAATAACTACTTGATTCCCCATATATCCTCTTCTTCGTCCTCAAGTCCTGGTCTTGATACTGCCACTGGCTGAGGGTTCCAGGGGGCAAATACTGGTAATAGCAGTAGTCCTGGTACGGCGGCGGCAATGGTAATTAAGAAAAATACAGGCCAACCCGTACTTTGAGCGATCGCGCCTCCAGGGGCCGACAGAATATCGCGGCTGACAGCCATTAAGCTGGATAACAAAGCATATTGGGTTGCGGAAAACCTCTGGTTACAAAGACTCATCAAAAAGGCAACAAAGGCTGCTGTCCCCAATCCACCACAAAATTGTTCTACGTTGATGGCAAGTACCATAGCTTGGTAGTTTTTACCGATGTATGCTAGAAAAAAGTAAGCTAAATTACTTACTGCTTGTAGAATACCAAAAACCCAAAGCGATCGATTGATGCCAATCGCACTCAAAATTGAACCACCTGCTAAAGCACCGACAATCGTTGCAATTAACCCCATCCCTACTTGAATTGCCCCAATGTCGGTTTTGGTAAAGCCTGTTTGCAGCAAAAAAGGTGTGGTCATATTACTTAACAAAGCATCACCTAGCTTGTATAGGGTAATGAATGCAAGCATGAGAATAGCTTTGATAATCCCTTGACGCTGAAAAAATTCCCCAAAGGGCAAGATGACAGCATCAACCAGAGAAGCTGGAGGGCTAATTTCCTTGGGTTCCGGTGCGAACAAGGTGGCAAAAATACCAATTACCATCGTCCCTGCCATAAACAAGTAAACCGATGACCAAGGTAGTTTATCAGCAAGTATCAAGGCTAAAGCACCTGCGACTAACAGGGCAATTCGATAACCTAAGATAAAAACTGCTGCACCAGCCCCCATTTCTAGCTTTTCTAAAACGTCGGTACGGTAGGCATCAACGGCAATATCTTGAGTTGCACTGATAAAGGCAATGACTATGGCGTTGATTGCTAGTAGTTGTAATGCTTGTTTAGGTTGTTGGAAAGCCATGAATGCGATCGCTACAATCAAAGCAATCTGCGTCAAAATTAACCAACCCCGTCGTCGTCCCAAAATTGGTAAGGTGAACCTGTCTACCAACGGCGACCACAAAAATTTTAAGGAATAAGGCAAACTGGCAAGGCTAAACCAACCAATAGCGGCTAAATCTACCTTCTCTACGGTCATCCAAGCCTTTAAAGTATTACCAATTAACAATAATGGTAAACCCGATGAAAAACCTAAAAATAATAAAGCCGCCATCTTGCGACTACCGAAAACTTCCAGCAGCGATTTAATTTTCCTCATAGGTTCAATTTTTTGCCTCTTTTGAGGAAATATCAATAAAATACAACGAGGAAATGCAAAAGTATATCATGTAACTAGTGCCTATAAAGGTTTTAATTATCAAAGCGGCAGCAGTTCCTTATTAATCCCGATCGGGTATTGAAACCTGCCATAGCTGCTGTATGATTTTCTGCAAACATGACAAACTACCAAGATTTACTTGGGTTAAATACAAATTCAGGATAACCTTATAGTGTCAGCGTTTTATTAACTTTCTTGAATTGGATAAACCTGATGCCCCCTGATTTCTACTCTATGTGTGGCAAGGCATTTTTCCCAACCTTCACGCGTACCAATGTCGCTTTTTTGGTTAAGCAGCCCTAATTCCTGTTCTTGTTGGGTGAGTTTAGCAAATTCTTCGTAGCGTGGATAGTTACTAGTAACAAATGTTTCCTTACGGTGCAAAATCGGCGGATTTTCCCTAGTTGCATAGTCTCGATGAGTGACGACTAGGGTTTTTAAATCAATACCGATGCTGGCTTTTAATGCTGGATGAGGATCAGTGTCGAATTCAGGGTAAGACAGATAGGATATTTGCGGCTTATCAGTGTGATATTTAATTAATGTCGCTTCATCGATCCGGCCAATGGTACGACTAGCGCAACCTTCACAAATTCGTAGTACGGGATCAAGTGCTGCTAATGCGGAAACATGGACGTAAAGCGCACCGCGTGTATGTTTACCAATTTTGCTTTTTTCGCAAGCACTTTGAATCACTCCAGGTTTACCTAAGCTGAAAAGCTTTTGATCGGCTACTTGACAAGCTTCCTCATAGCTACTAAAAAAGGCTTTGATATCGTGACGCATTTCTGGCGCTAGCTTCTGCCATGCAGGGCGTTTATCAAAGTGAGTCAGAGCGAGATAAACTTGGATATCTAGAGAACGACGATAAGCGATCGCATCCCATTCAGCCTCATCAGTAGCTTGCAATACTACACCAAAGGCGCGGCGAAAGTTACCAAATTCGCTCAGTAATTCCTGTTCATTTTCCAATTCGCCTTTTACAGGTAGTCTACCGCGCTTGGTAAAGAAAGCCATGAGTGGTTGCAGCTGTTCTTGATAATCTTCAAACCGCTTAACGGGGATGCGGACTCGCGGTGTAGAAGTCGCAGAAAAGAAGCGGATGGCTTTGTAACTTTCTTTTTCAGCCTCATCTCGAAAAACAAAGTAAACACCTAGTGCGATCGGTACTGCATCAACATTTAGGACTTCATCAATATAAGTTTTGAGTTCTTGTTGTTCGTAATATTTCTGAAAAGTATTGCGGCGCGTCACAATGCCATCATTGTAAGCAAGTTGGGTTTTACTGGGAGCGTTAATCAGGATTTGAGCCGCGACAATTAAAACTTTTCCAGTGAGTTCCCAGGCTTGGATCAAGCTTTGACGGCGTTCCTCTGAGTCTTCAATAACGTTGAGGACATAACCCAGGTTAACCACATCGGCGGGGGTGCGTGGTACATCAGGATAGTAGTAAGGGTCCCAGCCTGTGCTGGTGTAGCCTAAGTTTTTTACTCGCTGGACATCACCACCGTAGCCGCAGCCGTAGTCAAAAAAAGTGGTGTCTTGATTGAGGATTGACCCTTCTATAGCCAATCGTACAGGGCGAGAGATGTCGGGGCGAGCGATCGCAGCTCTATGACGCTCAATTTCTAGCGCTTCAGGCATAATATTAGTTGTCAGTTAACGGTGAACAGTTAACAGTCAACTAATATCCTTTCAATTTTTAACCGCCAGTTCAATTAAATCTTCAATTTTCTTGATATTTGGATCGCCTGCTAAGTAGCCAATACCGCGATGTAAATGTAAGCGGAATTGAGTAGCAAGGGTTTCTTTATCGGTGGGATAACCGTCATTGTGACAGCGTTGCTTGAGGGCGAGGAGGAGTATATCGGACATTTCCCCGCCAAAGACGCGCCAAGTCATTTCGACGTTGCTATCTTGGGGGATTGGGACGGGGGAGGGTGTGGTTGCTTCTGCGAGGGAACGACAAAACGCCCAACGGCATAGGATATTCCATTGGTCGATTTTAGTGCTGCGCTTAAGTTTGGTAAGTTGGTCTTTGGCTGTTTGGGAGAGACGAATACGTTCTATTGGTGATTCCATAACTTTTAAATTGCGATCGCTCAATTTTTTAATAATATCTACTACCAAAAATAACCAGGTTGTATGGTAGTTTGGCGAGTGGAGGAGTCGTATTTGAGGAGATATTCGCGGGCGATCGCTTCATTTTCTCGCAGTGTTTCAACTTCTTTTTTTCCAATCTCAGTATCCGTAGATAATAAAATTACTTGATGACTAGCGGATGGAAAGTAACGTTCAACTAAGTTGCTGCGGTGAGAGGAGTCTAGTCTACCTAGTGGCGTATCTATTGCTACTGGTAGGCGGTGTCCAGAGACTTTGGCTAAACCCCAGAGGAATGCGATCGCAAGTAGTTGTTTTTCGCCTGCTGATAAACGATGTTTTGGAACAAGTTTACCATTTAAATCGTAAAGCAAAAGGCTAAAAGTCTTAGTATCAATAGTGATGCGATGCACTAAATCTGATTTATGGAGGAGATAAAGGAAACAGTTTTTAACTTCCTCCTCTAATTTATTGAGTTTCCGCAGAGTTAATTTTTCACGAAAAATCTTAAGTGTGTTTTGAACTTTAGCCGCAGAGGTAATAATATGTTCGCTATTTTTATGCTTAATATTTTCTACAGTATAATCACTTAATTCTCTTTTAGACTTAGCAATAATAGTTTCTAATTCAGCTAAACGACGGCGGATTGTTTCGTAATTTGCTTTAGCTTCAACGACTTGATTTTGCGCCGCTTCTAGTGCTTGACGCAGCTTTGTATAATCTTCTGGTGCTGCTGCTGTCTGCACTTGCCTTTCTAAAGTATGAATTTCTTCTTCTTTATTTTTGAGAATAGTTAATTTCTCTTTTGCAGAAAGTTTAGAATTTTGTAAGTGATATATGAGATTATCTAGCTGACTTAAAGTTTCATCATCAGCTAATAACCAAGATCCTTCCCTCTGGAAATTCTTTGCATATAAATTATCCACATCTTGGATTAAAAATGATTGAATTTTTTCAACTTCTATCGAGGAAATTTCGACTTGATTGAGCCAAGTAAGTAAGCGCTGATCGCGCTCAATTAACAAATCTTTAGAAATTTGTACCTGTTGATGGCGAAATTCTTTTTCCCCCTGTGCTTGCGCCTGATTAAGTAAATTGGGAATCAATGCCAGAGGTAAAACATCAGCGGCTAATTCACACATCGACTGACGTACCTGTTCGATTTCCGCAGTTTTTGTATTTTGTTGTAGTTCTAGTTGATTGCGTTCGGCTGCAATCTTCCCACCTTCAGAAATAAATTTATCAAAAGCTTCTTGCTGCTTTTGTTCTAACTCTTCTACCTGATTTTTGAGAATTTCTACTTTTTCTTCTGTGGTTTTATAATCTTCTTGATGTTGGGTTAATCTAGTTTCAATTTCCTCTAGATTTGCTAAATCCTTACTATTCCCAACTTCTTTAAGTTTACGGTTAACTAAAATATCTAAATCAATTGCTAAACGATCTGCTAACTCTAACCCTAAAAGTCCACGAATTGCGTCTACTACAACTGGTGGTGGTGTTTCTTGTTCTGCGAGTTCTTTAACTTGTTCACCATCAAAGAGAAATAAGTTAGAAATACCTAATGGCAAAAGATTTTCAATATATTCATCCCATATATTAACTAAAGCATCAGGCCATGTATCACTATCACCCAAAATACCTAACGTATCTTTGCCATCTTTAGTATTTTTTGTCCAGCTACGGACAACACGGTATTTTATTGGTTTATCGTTTTCAATATGTTCAAAAAGTAATTCAATCCGGGTGTCTGCAAGTGGATCAATTTTATTGTTAACGCATTGATTGAGAAAATCACTATAACTTAAATTACCACGGGTAGAACATTGGGCACGGGGGCCGTAAAGGGCGAGACGAATGGCATCCATAAGGGTAGTTTTTCCGCCGCCATTCATACCACCTAATAGGATGATTGGGTGTGAGTTTTCCTCATCAATTTTTGGGTTAAGATTGATTACCTGTTTACCACTGTAGGGGCCAAAGTTTTGTAGAACGAGTTCAAGAAATATCATTTATCTGATTGTGGGTTTATTTAAGATACCGGGCGAATGGAATTCGCGGCTACACAGGCAAAGTCCACCTTCGTGGACTAAATAAATTCATAGTTATTGGGTTATTTTGGAGTTAGTTCCCAGTTGGGAATAAGTGATTTTTGGCTATGGTGAGTAGCTTGGTTTCTGATGTAATTGGCTATATTATCAATGGCATCATGACTAACTGTAAAAGCTCCATAGCTACCTTGCCATTTAAAAAACTCACTTGGCTTGATTTCATGGGTGATGAAATGGGAGGCACTTCCCTTAATTTGTTTAACCAATTCAGAGATACTGATTGTTGGCGGAAAACCTGTTAGCAGATGGATATGATCTTCAATACCACCAATCGCAATTACGGTACACTTTAACTGTTCAGATTCCCGAATAATTGCTCCGTAAACTTCCTTCTGAATATCAGGCGTAATTAGGGGCAATCTATCCCACGTCGCCCAAACATAATGCACATACAATTGCGTAAAACTTGATCTCATTTTTCTTTAACCCACGAAGGTGGGTTTCGTCTGTGTAGCCGCGATTTCCAATCGCCGGGAAATCTTATTGAATTATTGCGTAAAACTTACTCTCATTTTTCTTTAACCAGCGCCGGCGGGTTTCATCTGTGTAGCCGCGAATTCCATTTGCCCGGTATTCGCCCGGTATTCTATTATTCTTCTGAATCTTTATTTTTAAATTTCATACTTGCCCAAGTTACCTCTTCATCACTTTCACTTTTACCTTCATCTACTTCATTTATTGCTGCAACATCGCCCAAAGTCATCTGCTTGACTTTTGCAACGTCACCTTGACTAACTGCTTCGCTTAATTCGCGTTTCAAACGAGCATTTTTAATCGCATCTTCTGGAGAACGGGAACTCGTATTAAAACATTTTTCTAGAGTTTCGTATATCCCAACGCGGCGAGTCTTTTTGCGATACTGGCGTTCTGTGTCTAACAATTTCGCCATGAGTTCCAAGTGCATCGCGTCACCTTCACAGATTTCTTCTAATACTATCCATTCATCACGACCTAGTAAGCTATAGTCAGCACCAGGACGAGGGTCTTGAAATTCTTCGCCAGTCACTTCTTGATAAATTCGGGGTAAGCTATCATCAAATTCGTGTTTGTCTTCTAGCCAAATGCGGCGAATTTCGCTCATTTCTTCGAGAGTAATTAGGGTGATATCGCGCATACTTTCTGGCGCTGTAAGACGGGTTTTTGTTTGCGCTTCTAATAATTGTCTAAGCCAATATTCTCGCCAATATTTGATATAGGGGCCAGGTATTGGTTCAACAGAATGTTTTCCATCTTTATTTCGCTCAAAAAGCTGAACATCTCCCCAAATCCTTCTAAAGTCTCTTTTATCTCGATCATCTTGAATATCTAGTTCATTACGGATATCTAATAATGGCTGCATCCATTCTTTTTCTTCATCATTTTGGATCATCGCCTCCATTGATTTATCCTTATTCACTAATGTGCAAACCCAGCAGCCAAATCGGGAATCACCACAGCTAGGAGTAGAAGTATCAACAACTAGTGGACATTCATTATCGGCTGTTGCACCTCGATACATAGCAAATAATTCTTTATTACTTTGTCCCCAAGGATTATCCCACTGATTCAGGTATATCCAAACATCGTTATTACTCCAATCTTCAATAGGGGTATAGATTAAGGAGTTGGGTAGGCTGGCATTAGGACTCAGGCGATCGCGTACTCTATCAACTTGATGCTTTTTCATTGTGGCAGCACGTTTGACGCTTTCTGCTTTGCGAGTACCCAATACAAGAATTGTTTCACCGTTAGCTCTAACTATTTCACGGATGAATTGATTAGCAGGATTAATTTTTAAGCGTGGTGTACACCAGCGAAACTGGTTACGGGGTGCTGGATATCCCTTACCAATAAGATTTACCCAAAATGTATCTTCAATTACTGGTTGTAGTAAATGTGGATCAATTGGCATCCCCTGTTTTTTAGCAGCTACCTTGAGATTCTGCATGGATTTGCGAACCCAAGCAGACACTACAGGATTTTCCACCAGAGTATCGGTTGTAATTACATAAACTGTTTTAGTTCTTTTTTCTGGAGGAAGAGCTGCGATCGCATTCCATACAAGCTGCAATACTGTACTAGAATCTTTTCCCCAAGACACGCCCAAAACCCAAGGTATCTCATCTAAACAATACAATTCTTGAATTTCAATGTTGAGAGCTTGGATGTAATCCACTAACTCTGCTACAGTACGTGTTTGCTGACCTTTATTTTCTGCTTGTTGTGCTGTAGTCATTTCTCCTTCTCTCTGGAAACACTGGCGTAATATCTGGGCAAATAGAATTCACGTCTACATAGACAAAACCCATCTCGGTGGGTTGAAGAAAAGTTTTTAAAAACTTTACTACTAATATCCAAAAATTTGGATAATTAAACGACATAATCCTATTCTGTTTTTAAAATTTAACATGAAAGATAGTGCATCTGACCCAACGGCTGACATCGCGAGAGAGTACCTGGAACGAGAAAACAAGGAAAAACAGGTACTAGCTTTACTCCTAGAGAAGTTTTTAGGGAGAAAAGATCAGATTCTCGTTCAAAAAACCGAGATGGGTGGTACTGAGGCTTATGTTAGCTCTGTTACATTGGAATGGTTTGCAGGTCGAGTTCACTTCGCCTCTGGTTTACCTCTGTTTCAAAAAAAGTATAATTCTGAAACAGATAATGTCGAGATTGACGCGGATAGTATTGATGAAATTCAGCAGCGTCCCCTTGATTGGTCACGTCAAGCGCCGCTAGTACAGTATTTGGCAGCTCGACAAAATCACAAGTTTCCGCCAGTGCTAGTAGTAATTAATCAACCGTGGGTGGATAATCCTAAAGCTGCTGAGTGGGATAGCGAAGGACGCGCCACCAAGTCTACTACTGATTTTATACCCTTAGATAAAGACGCTAAAGTAGGTCTGCTAAATATTTCTGAAGATGATGTAACTATTTATGCACTAGATGGTCAACACCGATTAATGGGTGTACAGGGGTTGATGGAGTTAATTAAAACTCGCAAACTCCAGCGCTATAAGAAAGATAAAGGTGCTGATGACAGTTTTATTACAGTCAATAATTTGATAGAAAAGTACCAAGTAGACCTTGCTTACTTGCAAAATTTACCCAAGGAAAAAATTGGTATTGAGTTCATCTGTGCGGTAGCGGCTGGGGAAACTCGCACCGAGGCGAGGCGGAGAGTGAGATCGATTTTTGTTCATGTCAACCTGATGGCTGCACCGTTGACTAAAGGTCAGCTAACACAGTTGAATGAAGATGATGGTTTTGCGATCGTTGCTAGAAAAATTGCAGTTACACATCCACTATTAGAACAACGACAAGAGCGCAATCCCCGTGTTAATTGGAATAGTGCAACAGTAGCCTCCAATTCTACAGTTTTGACGACTTTGCAAGCTCTGCAAGATATGTCTGAGCGATATTTGGCTCAAAAGTTCCCTCACTGGAAACCCTTGGAGAAAGGTCTAATTCCCATGCGTCCAGAAGATGAAGAAATTGAGCAGGGAATTGAGGAATTTAAAAAGCTATTTGATTCTTTGGCTAGTCTTTCCAGTTATAAGATTTTAGAACACGAGGATACACCAGCTTTACGGCGCTTCAGCTTTGAGAAAGATGGAGGTGAAGGAAATATGCTTTTCCGTCCAGTTGCTCAAGTTGCATTAGCGCAAGCTTTGGGAATTTTGGTTTTTAAAAAAGGTTTTTCCTTGGCAGATATTTTTAAGAAACTGCGGAAGTTTGACCAGCAAGGTGGTTTTAGTGGTATGGAATATCCCCAATCTCTCTGGTATGGGGTTTTATATGACCCAAATAAAAAGCGGGTGCAGGTTGCTGGACGAGATTTAGCGGCGAAGTTATTGGTTTATATCCTGGGTGGAATTCAGGAACAGATGGAACGTGCTGAACTTCGTAAAGCTTTGGCGGATGCTAGAACTGTAGAAGATAAAACTATAGGTTTTGATGGCAAGTTTGTTGAACCGAAAGCGGTAGGACTTCCATCTGTTTTGTAGTTGCTAATGATTACTCGCCTTTAAAGAAATTATTATGCTACCCTGATACGTATTGTATAAAGGGAGTCTATTTTGTGGCATGGCTATATGGCAGTGATGCTGTGCAACAGCTAAGTGAAAACGTCGTATTGTACGATTTGGCACAGATGCGTGGAAATAGTGCTGTTTTAAGCCGCATCCCCGATAATATCGGCGGTGTCTACGCTTGGTATCGTCGCTTCGAGATTGATGCTAATGCCATTAACGATCCTCAAGTCTTCGCTAACTATATTTTGGAGGAACTTTGTAAGGAGCATTCGGCTCCGAGAGAAACAAAACTGCCTCCAGCACACAAAATAAAACTCCAAGCAGAGACTTCATTTTCTAAAGAGCTTTTGCTGAAAGAGTTAGCTGCTGATTCCTCCTTTCGTCAACTGCTCTTTATGCTTTTGAATAATTCCCTCATATTTCAGCAGCCATTATATATAGGAAAGGCAACTAATTTATACTCTAGAATTCGCAGTCATATTCGTGAAGGTAGCATTTTACGCGATCGCCTTGCAGATGCTGGACACAAAATTAATAGATGCAGGCTTCTAATTATTCATACTTCATATAATACAAACACTGTTCCAGATAGTGTTGATGAAGATGACGAATTAGATAATCAAATTGAAGAAGACTATGAATTTTCTAAACTCGCTTCAGACAAACTAGTTGAAGATATTTTATCTAGACTATTTCTTCCATCATTTACTCTTAGATACGGTTGAGATCAAATGCTGATATTCTCAAATAATGAAGGAAAATCAAGATTCAATAAACCTCTGTACGGTTTAACTGGTATTTACACTTTATCTGAAGGTGTAGCACTGCCATACGTTCTTTCTTTGGTTGATGTTAACCGAGCTATTGATGAGTTAAAAATAGCTGAACAAATCCCCGCTTCGTTAGATACCAAATGGTCTCTTAAAGAGCTTTTTCAGCGAGAAATTGATGAGAAGAGAGTAGAAGATGACATAGTTAAAGGTTATCTTTTAGATCCAAATAAGCTGAAGTTTTTTAATGCAATTACTATTGTATTAATGCCAAAGGACAGCGATGGTAAGATTCAGAACGCTTTCGATGAGACTACAAACGTAACACCTCCCCCTATACCTTGGGATGGCACAGATCCTGATGACGAACAATGGAAGAATTTTCAAAGTGAGGTTGCGAATTTCGGGGGTGTTCAATTTGTTTCTACTGGAGTTTCTGCTCGGCTGCGTTGGGATGAAGATAGAGTATTAGCAGTAGCAGTAGATGGGCAACACCGTCTTTGGGCGCTCCGTACCTTTCGTGAAGATCCCAGGTTTCGAGGTGGTACTCTTCGCACAATTGAGCAACAAACAAAAATACCAATTTTATTTATCTTGCTTCATCCTAGTGCGGGCTTCAAGAATCTTCAGAGTGCTTCTGATTATTCAATCCGGGGAATCGCTCGTGAATTATTCACTGATTTGAATAAGAATGCTAAGACTGTAGATAAGGCTAGAGAGCTTATTCTTGATGACAAAAGCATTAGCGCTCAATGCGTTAGAACTTTATTAACTGAGAGTACAGGGGAAGATGCGAAAGATAAACTTCCTCTTTCTCTAGTACGCTGGCAAGACGACTCGAACCGATTTGATAGCTTCTACTACCTAAATTCACTAGTTCATTTAGATTTGCTGATTTCAGCAGCACTGGATCTGAAACCACCACGCGATCCAATGGAAAAGAAACACGTACTAGATTTTATCGAAAGTATTGACTCTGCTCTTGGTACAGGTGAGGAAAAAGTTCAATACGAGGGGCGTACTCTTGAAGAATATTACATAGAAGACTATTGTGACGAAGATGGAAATCCTGTTACACCGTTTTCTCGAATCCCAGAAAATTACCTTGGCTCTGCAATAGAAGGTTTTAAAGTTAACTTTCGTTCTTGGTTACTCAAACTTTTGCTGGAATTTAAGCCATATCGAAACCTGCTCCAGTATGCTCGTGAACATGATTTGATTGAGGGTACTTTTGGTAGTTACCAAGCTCAGACGAGTAAACATAAAGGAATTATTCGAGAGCAAGAAATTGCTAAGGATAGTGATTGGAATAGCCGAGAGATACTCTCGCATAATGTTGCTATTAATAGCATGAAAGCTAATCAATGGGCTTTCAAAGCTATATTCCAGAAAGCTATAGTTCGTCTAGGCAGAATTGTGGAGTTTGACTATAAAGCCAAAGACACAAATTTAGGTAATATCGATGACGTATTGAGTTGTCTAGATAGATTATATGACAAAGGTATTTTAAAAGTAGATGCTAACCTGCCAGATTATCCTTTTCGTTTATGGACATTTATAGCAATAAACCAAGGTACTGACAAAATTAAAGTTGCGAAAACTGTAGAAGATAGGATATTTTCCTTATTGTGCTTGTGGTATTTTGGCTCTCGTAAAACAGAAATCGACGCTGCAAGAGGTTCTCAAATTTTATCGCGGCGAAAACTACTCAATTTCTTTAGTGCAGATAAAAATAAAGCTGAGTGGGCAGGTTGCACAGATGCTTACAAGGCATTATATAAAGGTTTTGATACTGTTGCTTTTTATGGAAAAGAACATGAAAAAATGAACACTCAACAAAAAGAAGACATGATTCGAGATAGGTTTTCTGCTATACTCGCTGTTGGTTTACCAGAATTAAATACTCAATCTTCAATTCTCCAAGTATCAGAAGAAGAGGATGAAGTTGATTCTGAATAAAAATATAAAGTCTATTAAAGTTAACTTTTGTTAAGTTTTAATAGAGGGTAATTCAAGATAGGAATTTGGTTAGATCAAATTCCTCATCTTGTTGCTCTGTATTAGTTCTCTCATAACTAAGAATCAATAAAAGTCGCTCTGAATAGTCTACTGCTCCACGCAGTTCATTTTGTATAATCTCTAAACCAGCATTAGCATACTCTTCAAAAATGTGAATACGTTGCTCGTCAGCTACATTATCATCACCTATAACCTTAATGTTTTCTGTTTCGGTGATAGCCAACAAATTAATTAATAGAGTGAAGCTGCTAGTAAAATAATCTTGTCGCAGTGGGGATAAATCTTTAGAAATTACGTCTAAAGGAATGCGCTTTTTATTTTTAACGCCCAATGCTGCTGCAAACACCATAACTTCTACATAAGTCTGAAAAGGCCCAGTTGTGTCTTTTGATGCGACTAGAGATTTCACTAACTCAGCTTTATCTTTAGCAACCCTGATTCTGTTTGCAGCCATTGTTTTAATATTTACATTGTTGCTATTTTAACCGAAAGTTAAAAGTATAGTAATTATTACCGCATTATTTTATACTAGTATGTGGGCGATCGCTTAAACGATAATCCTAATTTAAATAGGAAACTGAACATTTTCATACACCAAAGATATCGGAAAGTGGAAATTAACGCTGGTTAAATGAACTTTATCCCCTTCTTCATAAGGGTGTAACTCCCAGAGTCCTCTATCATTTAACCGGAAGCAATCTAAACCAATTTTTTCAGCATCGATGAGGACGTATTCTTGCAAAGTCTGAATACGACGATACTGTGTAAATTTTTTACCTCGGTCGTAAGCTTCCGTGCTTGGGGACAGAACTTCAACAATTAAACAAGGATATTGAAGAAATTGAATAGCTTGTTTATCCCGTTCATCGCAACTCACCACAACATCAGGATAATGAAAAAGCCCCTTCTCCGATACTCCTACTTTCGCATCCGCCATAAAGGGAAGACATTCACTCCCTCTTAGATGAATTTTTAACGCTGAAGCTAAGTTTAAAGCAATAGTTGTATGGGGAAGAGTACCCCCAGTCATGGCGAAAACTTCACCATCAATATATTCATATTTAATTTCTTGGCGTTCTTCCCATTCCAGATATTCTTGGGGAGACATATAATTTCTGTCTGGACTCACAACCATAACTTTATTCCTCTCTTTTTCTCAAATGTAACCAATAAAAAACCTTTGCGCCTCTCCGTGAGTAAATTACCCATTCCGTTCAACTGCGATAATTTCCGTATATTCAAACTCGTTCGGACTTTGTTTCACCAAAGGATATCTTTCTTCACCCAACTCAATATAATCTTGTTCGCAATCCGGTTTAGAAGAATAATACGTAAGCACATATTCTCTACCAATTCTGTCTGTCATTTCTGCTTCAACTTCACCCCGCCACTGAGTCTTAGTAACTAAAACTATCAACTGATTCGCTAATTGAGGAATTGTCTTCGCAATGTGTCGCCGCGAATTCTCATCCAAACTACCGAAGGGTGAATCCATCACAATTGGGAAAGTACTACTATCGGGAATCATCATCATTTTTCGTTTCTCACTCCATTCCCTTACTTTGTCAATGATGCTGGCAATAAAGGATAAACTGAGAATTTGATTCTCCCCGGTGGAAGCTGCAACTGGTGCTTCTATGCCTGTAGTATTTTCTACTAATGTTAGTTCATATTTTTCACTAATTTTAGGAATATATGGAGTCACAGAAATCTCCATAAATATTTCTTGTACTCGCTTTTCTAGTTGCAGGCGAAATTGTTGCTCTTGACGATTTCTAACTTCCGTTAACCGTTCGATTGCATCTTGAGCGGCGTTAATTCGTCGCTGTGCTAAAGTTTGCTTGTCTTCATTCAGCTTTTGCTTGGCAATTTGTTTATTTAAACCTTCAATCTCAGTTGTGAGTTGAGCAATTTGCTGCTGATTTGCACCCTGCTCTCGATTTAATTCATCAATTTTACTTTCAATTTCATCTAACCGTTTTTGCAAACTACTAATTTCTTCATTAGCGTCTTTTCTTAACCGTTCTTGAATATTGTCTAAATCGCCTTCAATTTGAGATATGCTTTGCCTTAACTGATTAATCCTAGTTTGTTCTCTATCAACTTCTTCCCAAAATCCTATGGCTTGTTTATCAATTTGATCTACTTGAGCTATCATCCGAATTGCAGTTTCTTCCACCGCCGAAGAGCCTGCTTTATTTAGCCAGTTACTTACATGAGTATGAGAATGATTACCTTCGTGTAATTCTGCGCCACAAATACAGCGTTGGGAATTGAGTAAATCATTCACAAATTCCCGCGAAATTCCTGATGTTAACTCGCCGCGCTGCTTCAAATCATTGATAATTTCTTGAAACTGGGATGTAGTTTCTGAAAGTAAGACGGTATAACCCCGTGCGGAAATAACTTTTTTCAGCGCTTCCTTCGTTTTTTTATATTCTTCTTGATTCGCAATTTTCTGCGATTCTAAATCCTGCCATCTTTCTTGCAATTCTTTAGCAGCACTCAATTCTCGTAAACGATTACTTGTCTCTTTTTTAAAAGTTTGTTGATATTCTAACTCTTCTTTAATTTCCGTTTGTCGCTTGGTAATGCGTTCACGTTCTCGTTCTATCTTTTCTTGCTGTCGTAATAGCTGTTTCGTTTCAGAATCACCAATAGCTTTTAACTCATTTTCTAGAGTTTTTTTAGCGTCTCCCAAATGTCTGATGGAACGGTTGATTACTTCCACACCCAAGAAAATCTTTGTAGCTTCGGCAATTTCAGCTTTTTTATCAGAACGGACTATTTCTTCAATTCGTTCGCCGTCAAAGAAAAAATATTGATGTAGAGTAGCGGGTAAAATTTGATTAATTATATCGTCTGGCTGCTGAGTTGGTATATTCCATTTGCCATCATCCGCACCAACCCACATAGTTAATTGAGTTTTGCCAGCGTCAAAATCACCTTCATTTTTATAACCCCGACAAGCGCGTTTAACTCGATAGCGTTTACCTTCATGTTCCCAGCCAATCTCTACCCAACATTCTACAGCTTGACCTTTTTGAGTTTCTGCGATCGCACGTTTATTTACTAACTGTTCTATCGATGCAAATGCTGCACTAAATTTTTCATATAATACCCAAGTAAAGGCATTTAGTAAACTGGTTTTTCCAGAGCCATTATTACCATGAATAATCGTTGTATTCTGAACATCTCCAGCAGCGAGGAGCATCTCTGGTGTCGTACCATAAAAGGAGCGAAAGTTGCATAGCTTGATTGAAGTCAGCTTCATCGCACCTCTTCCTTAATAATTTTCAAAATATCCTCATTAATAGGGCCATTACTTTTCTTATCTAGCCTACCTTTTTCTAGTTTCCATACTCGCTCAATAATTTGCCGTATTTCCGGCGGAGCGCTGGTTATTGGCTCCTGCACATCATCGATATTCGCATCTTGTGACATCTTCGGTTTGGAAATATAGTTTTTCTATATTTTAACTTTCTCTAGTACTGCATTCACCTCCGTAAAGCCACTGTTAGCGTTATCTTTAATTTTGTAAAAACTATTTTTTTAAATTTATACTTTTATTTAGAAAAAGACTTTATTATTGAATTGTCTTCTGTTATTATTAATATTAACAATCTAAATAATAATGGGATGTAAGTGAAATTTTTAAAGCCACTTACATCCCATTATGATCAAACTCATAATTTTATTATTTCATACTTAATGCTTGTTTTTTCAAAACTCGAAAAATTTTACAAAAAAATACAACTATATAGTTCATCATCAAATATCTAATAAACCATATCGCTTTTGTAAATCAAGTAACTTCATTCTTGCTTCTCCTGCGTTATCAGCTAAATCAGCAAACTCCACAAAGCGGCGCAATTCCTTTTTCAAAAGATTGCGCTCAACTTCTATAGTTTCTCTATCTAAATCTGGTGGCAAAACAATCATGTCAAATATTGTTGCGCGTTCCTTAGCAGGATGAGGACGTAAAACTCGCCCCCGTCGCTGAATGAATTGGCGAGGATTACCAGAACTGGATAAAATCACCGCAGTTTGAATTGCCGGAATATCAACACCTTCATCTAAACAACGAATTGCGACTAAACCTTGCAACTCTCCACTTTCAAATTGATGCCGTAAAATTTCTCGTTCTTGTAAAGTTGTTTGAGCCGTATAAGTGCTTACCTTGTAACCTAAATCCACCCCCAAAATTTTAGCAACAGCTTTAAGTTGGCGTAGCGATGAACGTTGTCCTGTATCTTGTGAACCATCACTACAATAAAAAAGTGTATGAGTAGTTTCGCGGCGAGTAATCATT
This sequence comes from Nostoc sp. LEGE 12450, assembly GCF_015206895.1. GTDB lineage: Bacteria > Cyanobacteriota > Cyanobacteriia > Cyanobacteriales > Nostocaceae > Nostoc. The sequence continues at coordinate 25,533 of NZ_JADEXU010000091.1, forward strand.
AAATCCCGTAAAGCATTTAATTTATTTTCCGCCGCACCAATTAATCTTGCCCTTTGCATCAACAACGGTTTTAAATCTTCATTATCTTCAAATCCCGCTTGCCCATTTTCTCGATCTCGATAAAGTAGCGATCGCCCAATTCTTTTAGTTAACTTTAAATAGGCAATACTCTCTGCTTCAGTTAACTCTACCAACACCGGATAATAGAGATAATGTACCAAAGCACCTTGAGCGATCGCATCCCTCAAGGTAAACTCTGGCTGGAGAACTGGGCCAAAATAATCGAATAAAGATTGCGTGCCAAAATCATCAAAATACCTCTCCGGTGTGGCAGATAAAGCCAGTCTCAACCCAACACTACGCGGCAAACTTTCTTCTAACTTGGGTGCGCCTAAATTATGCGCCTCGTCCCCAATAATTAAAGTTTTGGCGGGAAAATATTTGAGTTGAGACTGAAAACCATCTCCAATTAACGTGGAGTTCGTAGTAATCACCGTGACAAACCGTTGAGAACCAGAACGCAGATTATAAATTTGGGTAGAAAGTTGACTTTGCCAAGTGCGTAAATTCTCAAAAGCTAAAATGGGTTGCAAATTAAATTTTTCACATTCTCGCGCCCATTGGGTGACGAGATGACGATAGGGACACACTACCAACAGAACTTGTAAATTAATCTGCTGGTAGAGTTCACAAGCGATCGCTAATGCGGTAATAGTTTTACCACTACCAGTAGCCATTTTCAGCGTCCCTCTGCCATTGTTGGTAAACCAGCTAGCGATCGCTTGGCGCTGATATTGCCGCAATTGCAGAGACGGAGGCATTCTTGGGCATCCTGGTAATGGTTGCGGAGTGTAATAACTGCCCTTACTTTCCCTTGCAAACGGTAATTTCAATCGGAAAGTGGGCAGTTGCTGCACTGAATTTTTCGTCAGGTACATATTCATTTGTCATTGGTTATTGGTACTTATCTTTCCCAATCCTCATTCTCCACTCCTCACTCCCTATTCCCGATTACTCAGTTGTAACCGCGCCAAACACCAATGAGAGAACCTTGCACCTGTACTTGCATAGCACTGACTTCAATGGGATTGTACTTAGGATTTGCTGGTTTGAGGGTAACGCGATCCCCTTGGCGATAAAAACGTTTTAATGTCGTCCCAAATCCATCAACTCTGGCGGCAACGATAGTACCATTTTTTAAATGATTTGGTTCTGCTACTGGACGCAGAAATACCACATCGCCATCAGTAATTAAATCTTCAATCATGCTATCGCCAGCTACCCGCAAAGCATAGGTTTGGGGAGGTAAATCGAAATTAGAAAAGTCTAAATGATCTACAGCATCAGTAAACGGTTCTATTAAACCACCAGCAGCGATCGTGCCCAAAATTGGTACACCTTGCTTAACTGGACGCAAAATCCGAATTGTTCGCGCTTGTCCTTCAGTCCATTCAATATATCCTTTAGTGCGTAAATGTTCTAAACGACTTTGAATTGGTGCTGGTGACTTCAAGTTCATCGCTTGCATCATTTGCCTAATTGAAGGCGAATGCTGGTGCGATCTGATGTATTCTGCCAACCATTCGTAAAGTTCTTGTTGAGCTTCCGTTAGACGTTCCATAAATTTGCGGGAAGTAATTATTAATGTCTCTAGAACATTAGTACTACAAAAAACTCCCCATAACAAGAGAAAAGTAAAAATTATGAAAGGCAAAAGTAAGAATATTCTCTTTTCTTTTACCCATTTATTTCGGATTTTTTACCAGCAACTAGTTAGGAGCCAATTGCACACTAGCTATTCTGACTCCTAAATCTTGTACAAACGCGATTAATCGCGTCTGTACTCCTAATTCCTAACTCCTTTCATTCCGCCCCTAAAATACTCGCAAGCAAAGCTTTTTGAGCGTGTAAGCGATTTTCTGCCTGTTCCCAAACTTTTGATTGAGAACCTTCAATAACTGCCTCAGTAATTTCTTCACCACGATGAGCTGGTAAGCAGTGTAAAACAATTGCCTCTGGAGCAGCAAGGCTCAATAGCTGTTCCGAAATTTGGTAAGGCTGGAAAATTGGCATCCGATTATCGGCTTCAGATTCTTGCCCCATACTTGCCCAAACATCAGTATAAAGTACAGTAGAACCCTTAGCTGCTAATTCTGGATCGTGAGTGACAAGGACTTCCGTTTTGTTATTAGCGATCGCTCTTGCTTGTTCTACAATCTTAGAATCTGGCTCATATCCGCTAGGAGTAGCAATTCTGACGTTCATCCCTACCAAAGCACAGCCCAACATCAGAGAATTAGCCATATTATTCCCATCACCCACGTAGGTTAAAGTTAACCCAGCAAGGGTGTTAAAGCTTTCTTGAATCGTCAATAAATCAGCTAATACCTGACAAGGATGTTCTGCATCAGTAAGCGCATTAATTACCGGAATTTTGGCATAATGAGCAAAAGTTTCTAAATCCTGCTGGGCAAAAGTGCGAATTGCCAAAATATCCAGATATCGGTCTAACACCCGCGCCGTATCCTGTAAAGGTTCCCCACGGCTAACTTGAGTGACATTAGGGTTGAGATCGATTACCTGTCCACCCAGTTGGTACATCGCCACAGTAAAACTTACCCGCGTGCGAGTTGAAGCTTTGGAGAACAACAACCCTAAAACTTTATTACACTGCAACTTCAACTGTTGTGATTTAAGTTGAGTTGCCAATTGCAGGAGTTCTTGAAGTTCAGTAGAACTGATATCCGCTAGACTTAATAAATCTCGTCCGAGCAATGCTGCCATGCTTATAATCTGTAAAAAATAATTATATATTTCCGTTCCTTTATTCAGCCGTGCTAAGAAGATACAGTTTTAGAACTGACAAGATATTTTTGCGTTCAGCCCAGGATTTGAGTTAGTTTTTGGTATGGATATTAATTTATCAACTTTATCAGTGATTGCGATCGCAGATTTGTTTCTGTTTCATCACAATTGCAACGCCAACTAGACTTTCCAGGGGCAAATCTCTAGTCTTCTAAGCTTATTTCTGAAGAGGGAGATATTATTTAGCAATTACAGCTAGACAAATAAATTGATTATGGTACAATAAGAAATTGTGGTTGCTACTAAAAGTAATCGCCAAATTTGCCAGCATAGCACAGTGGTAGTGCATCCGACTTGTAATCGGAAGGTCGCGAGTTCAAATCCCGCTGCTGGCTTTAACGGATGTACATTAACGCAAAATCCCCCAGATGCGGGGGTTTTCGGCTCTAAATTACATGAATATATGTTTTAGTCTCTAACTAAATCATATATATTAAAATATTCATGAATTCGCCAGTTGTCGATAGTGTTCCTGAACTTCCTGAATCGAAAACAAAGTTTCAAACTTTAACCCAGCTGACTGATACAACTCACCTCCACCTTGTTGTCGGTCTACCAGGGAAATTATTTGATTAACGGTATAACCTGCATCTTTAAGACGCTCAACCGCTTTCAGAGCAGATTGTCCAGTTGTCACCACATCTTCCAAAACTACTACTTTTGCACCCTCTGGTAAAGTGGGGCCTTCTATATAAGCTTTCGTCCCATAACCCTTGGCTTCCTTGCGAATAATCAGCGCTGGTATGGGCCGGTTTTCATAAACAGAAACTATACTCACTGCTGTCACCATTGGGTCAGCCCCCATCGTTAAACCTGCTACAGCCTGAGTATCTACAGGTAGTAAAGGAAACAACAATCGTCCAACAGCTAAAGCTCCTTGGGGGTGGAGTGTTACCTGCATTTTATTTACATAATAAGAACTACGTAGCCCAGAAGCGAGAACAAAATCACCCTCTTGATAAGCCCGTTGAGAAAATAAATCTAGTAGCTTGTGGCGCAAGGTTGTCAAATCAGTAGTGGTTGCCCAAATATCTGAGTGGGTAAGAGTTTCAGTAGGATACGTCATTACAAAACATTAAAAGTTGTGCTACACCAAAGGTTGAACTCATCAGAGTTCTGAACTTAAGCATAAATTAAGATTCACCCAAAACGAAAATTGAGGAGTCAGAAACGTGCGTATAAAATTTAAAACCCTTGGTGGTTTATTGGTGCTGCTTGCTGCTGGTATTGCTTTTCCCTCAGTTGCATTTGCCCAAACCGAAACCCCTAGAACTGAAACTACGAGTGATGTATTTGAACGAGCTTTTTTTAGTCATGATCGCAATTTCTACGAAAATGGCAGTCTCAAACGTCAGCTAGACTCACTTCTAGGATCTGGTTCTAGTTTCGGTGGTTCTTTTCCAGAAAATGAAATTGCTCGCGATGCTGAGTTGGTTAATACTTTATATCATGATGTCTTGACTCAGCAAGTTGGTAACGATCCTTATCTTCGCACCCCTGATTTACCAAATCCTTATGACACATCGCTGATTATGTCGCCTCGTTTGAATAGCAACAAACTCAAAGTGGGAACTGAATTCAGGTTTGAAACTTTACCACCTCGGTAAGATTAGCGAGTGGGGAAGGTGGGGCCCCCTGTCGGGATAAGGGGTAATGGGGAGCAAAAGACAATAATTACTTACCAACACTTCAGCAATGCTCAGTACAATTGCTCATGCCCAATGCCCCATGCCCTCTACTACTGCTTTTTGATGATTCAGTGCGCCCTGCTGGAATCGAACCAGCCTGAAGACGAATTATGAGTTCGTTGCCTCCCCAATCGGCCAAAGGCGCTTGTTTTGTTCTGATTCCTACGAGCCAATTATTTTGACTCTTTAAGTCAACCTTATTTGCTAATTTTAGAGTGAGGAAAATATTTTATTCACTGAGTTTAGCCAATTCCGTAATTATAGCATAAATTTATCACGTGTGAATACTGGACACTAGTTTACCAAATTTTTATACTACATAATTTAATCATGAAATAGTACAGACTAATATTGATTAAGTTCCTTTAAGGATTGAGGTCAAAAGCTTCACTATTCTTAAATAGCCCAGCATCCTTATGTAATAGCTCATCAGCAATGAAAATAAATTCTACTGTACTTCTTACTTTGATTTTGTTAATCCTGATGATGGGAGCCGGTTCTGTGAGCGCGTTTTTGGGGTTTGAACTGGGGAGTTCAGCACTTAAAGGCGTTACCACACCCGATGGTCGTCCCACAACCAAATTTGCCAGCAATAAGGCAAATGCCTCTCAACAGGGAGGGCTAGTGCTATTAAAAGAGGAAGAAATTCTGAAAGTTGTCAAGGCGCGAATTGATGGTAAAACCAAGGCTGCTAAATCGGAAAAGCTAGAGGAAGATGACGAAGAAACCAATAGCAGCAAGCAGAAGCCAGAGGAAAAACCCCCAGAAGTGGTTGAAGAAAAACCCCTACCAGGCTTTCCAGTTACTGCCCAAAGTGAGGGTGTAACTATGACTGTGCAATCTGCTCGCTACTCTGGTGGTGACTTGCTACTGAAAGTGAAAATGCAGAACAAAGGTAAGGATTCTGTGCGCTTTTTGTATAGTTTTTTAGATGTTACTGATGACAAAGGACGAACCCTAAGCGCTAGTACAGAGGGTTTACCAACAGAATTGCCTGTCAATGGCCCAGCATTTTCAGGTACAGTAAGCATTCCCACAGCTTTGCTTGATGATGTCAAGAAAATATCACTTGCTCTTACTGATTATCCTGCTCAACAATTGAAGCTAGAGGCATCGAATATTCCTGTGGGAAGGTAGATTGGCATTGGGAATTGGGAATTGGGAATTGGGAATTGGGAATTGGGCATTGGGCATTGGGCATTGGTAATTGGGCATTGGTAATTAGATGTTATTTTTTACCATTCCCCATTCCCCATTCCCCCTAAATAAATGGAGGGCGTGAGTTTTACACGAGCTTTGGCAGTGAGTGGTTTTCCTAATTTGATTTGGACGGATGTGGCGCTGCGGTTGTTGTCAGTGCTACTACTGATTGCCATAAATGCCTTTTTTGTGACGGCGGAATTTTCGATGGTGAGCGTGCGGCGATCGCGTATTCACCAGCTAGTTAAGGCTGGAGATATTCCAGCGATCGCTGTGGAAATGCTACAACGTAGTATTGATCGACTACTATCTACCACTCAGTTAGGCATTACCCTTTCTAGTTTGGCGCTGGGATGGATTGGCGAAAGCACAATTGTCGTGCTAGTAAATGCCTGGTTAAGATCCTGGCCTTTACCTAGTGGGATGGCTAACTTCCTCGCCCATTCCCTATCAATTCCCATTGCCTTTTTCTTGATTGCCTATCTGCAAATTGTGATCGGAGAACTATGTCCCAAATCCTTAGCCATGCTGTACTCAGAACAGCTAGCGAGGTTTTTGGGGCCTTCGGTAAAAGCGATCGTGCGTTTTTTTGGCCCCTTCATCTGGATTCTCAACCAATCAACTCGTTTTTTATTGCGGATTTTTGGTATCCAATACACAGGTCAAGGCTGGAGACCGCCTGTAACTCCCGAAGAATTGCAACTGATTATCTCTACAGAATGGGGATCTACTGGTTTACAGCGTGCGGAACGAGAACTGCTCAATAATGTCTTTGAGTTTGGGGATGTCATGGCCCAAGATGTGATGATCCCGCGCACCAGTATTATCACGCTGCCAAAAGATGCTACCTTCCAGACATTACTTAGAGAAATGGCTGCTACTGGTTACTCACGCTACCCCGTGATTGGTGAATCTTTGGACGATGTTCGCGGCATTGTTTATTTTAAAGATTTGGCACAACCTTTAGCTGTGGGAAAGCTCAGTTTAGAGACACAGATCCAACCTTGGATGCGTCCCGCTCGGTTTGTTCCCGAACACACGCCTTTGAGTGAACTTTTGCCCATGATGCAGCAAGAGAAACCCGCTATGGTCATGGTAGTAAATGAATTTGGCGGTACTGTGGGACTCGTGACAATCAAAGATGTCATTGCCGAAATCATCGGCGATGCAAGCGAACCTGAAAGCAGTGACGACTTACTGATTCAGATGTTAGATGAGCAGAAATTTTTGGTGCAGGCACAAATCAACCTCGAAGACCTCAACGAGGTTTTGCATCTCAATCTGCCCCTGACAAGAGAATATCAAACACTAGGAGGCTTTCTGTTGTATCAGTTACAGAAAATTCCTTCCAAAGGCGAGACCTTCTGTTATGAAAATCTCGAATTCACTGTGGTATCAATTGTTGGCCCACGCCTGCATCAAATTCAACTGCGACGCTTGGAGGAAGTG
>NZ_JADEXU010000092.1 GCF_015206895.1 Nostoc sp. LEGE 12450
CCATTCCCCATTCCCCATTCCCTACTTACGCATCATCTAAAGCTGCAATTCCAGGCAATACTTTGCCTTCAAGTAACTCCAAGCTAGCGCCGCCGCCGGTGGAAATGTGGCTCATTTGGTCTGCTAAACCAACCTTTTCCACAGCCGCTACTGAGTCGCCACCGCCAATGATGGTGGTTGTACCAGTTTTACCGATTTCAGCGAGAGTATGAGCGATCGCTTCCGTACCTGCCGCAAACTTATCAAACTCAAATACACCCATTGGCCCGTTCCAAATTACCGTTTTGGTATCTGCAAGGGCTTCTTGGAAAAATTTCACCGAGTCTGGCCCAATATCCAAACCCATCCAACCATCGGGGATGTTCTCAATGCTAACGGTTTGAGAATTCGCATCAGGGGCAAAGTTATCTGCCAATACCACATCTGTGGGAAGCAATAAAGCAACACCCCGTTCCTTAGCCTTAGCTTCCAAAGATTTCGCTAGTTCCAGCTTGTCTTCTTCTACCAACGACTTACCAACATTCAAACCACGGGCTTTATAGAAGGTGAAAATCATCCCACCGCCGATGATCAGCTTGTCGCACTTCTCCAACAGGGTTTCAATTACGCCAATTTTGCTGGAAACTTTGGAACCGCCAATAATTGCCGCCAAAGGACGTTGGGGATTTTCAATGGCGTTTTGCAGATATTGCAATTCCTTCTCAACCAAATATCCAGCCACAGAAGGACTGAGGAATTTCGTCACACCTTCAGTAGAAGCATGGGCGCGGTGTGCAGTACCAAAAGCATCATTTACATAAAAATCAGCATTAGCTGCCAATTTTTTCGCAAATTCTGGGTCGTTTTTCTCTTCTTCTTTGTAAAAACGGACATTTTCGAGTAACAGCACTTGGCCATTTTGCAACGCACCAACTTTAGCTGCAACTTCATCACCAATGGAATCATCAGTTTTAATGACTTCTTGCCCCAGTAACTCAGAGAGACGCTTGGCAACGGGAGTTAGGCGTAATTTGTCATCCACACCCTTGGGACGGCCAAAATGGCTGGCGAGAATGACCTTAGCTCCCTTCTGCGTCAAATCTTGGATGGTTGGTAGAGCGGCGCGAATGCGAGTATCGTCAGTAATATTGCCTTGATCATCCACAGGCACGTTAAAGTCAACCCGCACTAAGGCACGTTTCCCAGAGATATCAGCCGAAGATAAACTTGCTAAACTTTTTTTGGACACACCAAACTCTCCTGATTGCCTTTTTGTTATTGTTTTGAAAGTAGAACCATCAAGATTTTACCGGAGTCAGGGGTACCCAAGTGACAGAGATATTTAAGACAGTACTATTTCCTATCGATCAAAGTCGGGAAACGCGGGAAGCTGCTGATGTTGTTACCAACGTAGTCAAAAAATACAGCAGTCGCTTGGTGCTGCTGTCTGTGGTAGAAGAACCGCCTCCAGATGCTCCAGATGTGCCTAGTGCAGATCCGATGGTTTCACCAGAAGTAGTTGCAAAACTGCTAGAAAATGCCCAATCTTTATTTTCTGGGCAAGGAATTCAATCCGAAATTCTGGAAAGGCAAGGTAAACCAGCTTTTACTATCTGCGATGTCGCTGATGAAATTGGGGCTGATTTAATTATTATGGGCTGCCGAGGGCTAGGCTTAACTGAAGAGGGAGCGGATGATAGTGTGACCACTCGCGTGATTAACCTTTCCCCTTGCCCAGTACTGATTGTGCCTTAGTAGTAGCTCAGTGTCTCCAGCAATTAATTATGTCTTATCCAAAACCCTTGTAGAGGCGTAGCAATGCTACATCTGTACAAGGGTTTTCGGAAAAGTCTAATGACAAACAGAAAATTCTGAGCGCCGGCTGGTGACGCTCAGAACTTTGGAAATAAACCTTCCATGTTTACATACTTTACCTAACAGCTTAAAAGCGATAGTTGCGATCGCGTACCCACATACTAACTGGAACCGCCTTACCCTGTGGATCTACCTTTGCCTTCACCACAATGGGGGGTACTTGTCCTCTACGGGCGCGTTGGGTTCGCAAATCGTTGGTAATCTGTCGCCGTTGGTTTTCTGGGATGTAATAGGTTTCCAAGCCGTAGTTAACGGAACCATCTTGATAAACGCCTTTTAAGGCTACCTGATTGGCTCTTAGAGATGTTGGGCGATCGCTGCTGACTCGTAACGGTCTCCAAGCTCTAGGAACACCGTTGCCATTGGATAGTTGCTCTTGCAAAGTCACGTAGATATTGGTTCCTTCAGGCAATCTTCTGCCGCTTCCACGACCTTTACTGACTAATGTTTGCCAACCAGGTAATCTCCTCAAATTTGCGGGACGGGATATGTTGTAATCTAGCGCTAAGGTATTACCATCTAGTACATTGTTTGGGTCTACAGGTACGGTTTGCAAAATCACCGTTTTACCTGTCACATCTGTATAAACGGCTTGGGCTGGTACTGCCATAATTAACCCTGTTTGCAGCGCCAGGGGAGCTAGTAACCGCCAAAAAGGTAAGGGCTTATTCGATTTTTGTTCAGTAGCAATCAAGTAATCCCGAAAAGTCACCTTACTGGAGAACTCGGCTTCGGGAGACAAGGTTTTATTTTTAGATTCAGAAGAACTATTAGTCATGAGCGTAGTCCTAAAAAGCAGAGGAATTGAGGAGGTCAAAAGTAACGAGATTAGGACTAACGCAGAGAAACTTTAAAAATTTTGACGCACAGAGATGTTGATGATGGGGAGATTTCTGAATTCTGTTAGCGTTGCGGGGCGTTTAGCCCATTCTGAATTTGTACTACTTTTTACTTGCAGAGCTACCACCAGGTAAACGGCGTTCAAACCAGAGTCCAGCGCTAATTAAAGCAGAACCGCACAGGATAAAGACTAGAGACTTGAAAAGTAAGTCGGTGTCGTACTCTTGCACGCGACTGATAATTTGCAGTGTTACTAACAACATACCGCCCCAAAAGGAACTTCTATTGCTTAATTTCAATCCTTCTTGAATTAGTCCCCAGGCTAATGTTGCTAGAAGTACATTGAAAATAAAAACACCAAGTTCATCAATCCGACTGATAGTTTGATGCCAAAAAGGTACTATGGCAATAAAGGCAAGAAAAGTACCAATAACAGCAGTTGTGAAAATCACTTCGCGGCGCGGAGGATTATTTCTTTGACGCAGTAGAAATAACCATTGCAATACCGCCAAGCCACTGAGAATCCCCAAATCGATGATCGGCAGAGACTGGAACAAGTTAGTCAAGTTCGTTGGCTGATTATAACCATAATTTGCAGATTCCCAAACCCAACGAAAAGACAAAACGTAAAACACTCCACCAAAGCTAACCAACGCCAAATTACGTGCCAGAGATTGAAACAACCTGTAATTTATGGTTGGAAACAGCAGATCATCATAACTCCAGAATAATGCAGGTGGGAGTGCAAAAGCAAAAGATGCCACCCAAGGCGCTATATCAGCATAATTTAGCAGTGGCAGAGGATTAAGGTTAGCTTGTAAGGAACTAGCGAAAACAAAGGCTGCTAGACCAAAAATCCAACGTGATCGGCAGAAGTAGGCTAAAGGGACAAAAACCAGCCATGCCAACAAAGGCAAATGCTGCACCACTAACCGCGACCAAGTTAACTCTCCTGTTGCGTACCATAAGTCTTCTAATCCCGTCCAATACCCGATTTCCACGAGGATAATTGACAGAATTCCTAAAGAATTTATGGACAAACTGAAGGCCATCACCACAACACCCAATCCCCAGGCGAGAAAAAGTTGGGAAGTTGAACCGGCGATATTGAACATCTGGGCCATCAGCAGTATATTTGCGCCGAAAATGAAGGCGCTTAAAATGAGCAATCCTTCTCCCAGTAAGCGTTTACTTTTTTGCGGCTTCTTCCCTTCAGGTGTTATCCAATTGTAAAAACCGGTAATCGCGATCGCAAAAAACAAACTCATCATGAGAATAAATTTGACTTCCCGCGAACCTCCTTGCCAGTTTCCTGATACAAAGGTAATTATGCCTAAGCACAGAAGGATGCTGCCTACAGCGATCGCGATCGCTTTATTGCGATCGCGTACAGCAGCTTCCAGGTTTTTAAATTGATAACGTTCTGCTATTTGCTCATACAGCGAAGAACTAATTAATCCTTCATCCCTCCATAGTTGTGCTTCTTTGCGTAACTTTTGCGGAAAACTATCTAAGAACATGACCTTCTCCGGTGCAGTGGGGTAGCTTGGCCATTGCGTTCTGAATGGCGGTCATTATATTTTGAGTATGAAGCCAAAAGGCTTGATTACATTGTTCTTGTGTAACAGTTTGATTTGGATTTTGATACAACCTAATTCGTAATTAAGAAGCGTCATCTTTCATATTGATTTCCACACAATTGCATCTCTACTCTGATTTCTGAAAAATTTTATTATTTATATATCCAGATGGAAAAACCTTCTAATTTATTACTTAAAGTCTCACGGCGTTTGTTCGCTAATCTAGATGAGCAAGAAAAATTTATTGAGGCTTTAATGAATCCTCAGCCTTTTTCATCCAGTATTCTTTGGTGTAAAGAGAAACCAGATATTTCGCCTTTAGCAGTGGAAACACCAATCTATTGGCAACCACAATTTACTGACCGTTTATCCTTGGGAGAAAAGCCCGGTCAGCATCCCTTGCATCAACAAGGATATTTCTATTGTTTAGATTTCTCTTCGATATTTGCAGCTACTACTTTGTTAGCAATTCCTCAGTCAGTGCGTTTAGTTTTTGATATGTGTGCTGCACCAGGAGGTAAAAGTATCTTTGCTTGGAAAGCTTTGCAACCTGAATTACTCATCAGTAATGAAGTCATTGGTAAACGTCTAGGAATGCTAATTTCTAATTTGAAGCGTTGCCAGATTAGTCCTAGTGCAGTAGTTAATAGAGATTCGAGTATATTTGCCGAAATGTTTTCCTATTTTAGCAACCTAGTAATAGTAGATGCTCCTTGCACTGGGCAATCTTTACTGGCTAAAGGTGAAAAAGCACCCGGATGTTTTCACCCAACTGCTATTAACAAGAGCGCAAATCGGCAAAAGCGGATTATAGCTAACTCTGCTAAACTTGTTTCACCACAAGGCTATTTAGCTTATATGACTTGTACATATTCACCCGAAGAAAATGAGCAAGTTTGCGAATGGTTTTTGGAACGCTTTCCCCAGTTTCAGGCGATAGAAATTAGTAATTTAACTAAATATCAGTCGCATTTAACTACAATACCTTGTTATCGGATGTTTCCTCAAGATAGGTTAGGTGCTGGTGCGTTTACAGTTCTATTTAAAAATACTAATGAAAATGAAGATGAGCAGAAAGAAGTAGATTTAAATGCAATATCTTCGCTGTATATCTACCAGAATACGAAAAAGTCAAGTTAATTACATTGATGGTATATCTTCTGGCATTAAACTAAAAGATGTGATGTTTATAAGAGGGCTACATTTGTCAATCAGCCATCGGGAGTACACTTTTTAAGTGAGTTGACTTTATATTAAAACCATAGATATTGCAATTCTTATATAGATGCAAAACGTGGTGTATACACAATATTTTTCATCTAGCTCAACTTCAACCCAACCCTTTAAAAACTTCATAATCTCCTTCTCAGCTCTAACTGCAAATGCAACTAGAAGGCTCCGCCTCTGGTCTAAGCGGCAGAGTGTAAATTAAGTGTGCATGAATAATTGAAGGTTTGTAATCAGGGCTAAAGCCGCTTACTAAGAGCCAATTTACTTGATTTTATATTCCTTAACATAGCCTTAACATAGTTTGATGTATTCTTGCCCACAAACAAGATGACGAGATTAATAAAAAACTTTCAATAATTAACTCTTATGAATAATAAAATTTTTTTAACCTCATCCTAACCTAAATTTAACCAAAACTTATCCGGTATCAGCGTTAGACTTTTTGAAATAACCACTATACAAAAAAGCTAAACCGTACAGGATGCAAATTATATGAGTAGAAAAGTTAGCAAAGTGTTTAAACAGTCTGGGGTGATTCCTTATAGAGTGAACAATGGCAAAGTTGAAATCTTGCTAATCACAACCCGTAACTTTCAACACTGGGTGATTCCAAAAGGAGATATTCCTGATGGCATGAGTCCACCCGCTTCAGCAGCCAAAGAAGCTTGGGAAGAAGCAGGGGTAATTGGGCAGGTAGACACCAATGAACTGGGCACTTACAAGTACCGCAAAGGAGGCAAAAGTTATCGTGTCAAGATGTATTTGTTACCAGTTGAGATGCTAAGTGAAGATTATCCAGAAGCAAGTAAAAGAAAACGGCAGTGGGTAGAAGTGACTACGGCTATCAGGTGGGTTAAGTTTAGTTCACTCAAACGAATTCTTAAAGGTTTTTTCCAGGTTAAATCTCACTTTTGTGCATTTCAAGATACTAGTCATATATAGAAATAGCTAGAATAAAAGTATAATTAAAACATTTAGTTGGACTGGTTCATAGTGAGCAATTCATCATTCATAGCAAGTTTTACTAGAAAAAATTCCTTACCCTCCGGGTGACGCTCGAAGGCTCGCTAACGTTAGTCGCTCATGGGGAAACCCCCTTCTCTACGAAACGCTTTGCTTTGCGTTCGCGGTCTTCTCCCAAAGGAAAGGCGCTAGCCTCTCCCTTTGGGAGAAGACCGGGCTAACTCACTACAAACTTTAATTTATTTACGCCTAACTACTTATTGAAAAGCCCTCGAAGCAAAGTGAGGGACTTTCAATCAGTAGCTAAATATTTAAAACAACTGGAATTGCTAATCAAAATAATTAAATATTAGATGTAAGGCATCACCTATCTTTACATCAATTCTATGGTGAGTATGGGTCTATTTATTGAGTAAGCTGATCCATTCTAAATCCACCTCGAAAAGTAAGTGTCTTTGGAGCGAATAACTTTAATCCCCTGCAAAGGTCGATCTTTTGCATCCAGTAGTGCCAATCTCGGATAACCGTAGAGGGTGCAAGGGGATGAGGCGTTATTGGTGAAGGCATAGGTGAGGGCAACATTCCCAACGCCAGCATCTTCAGAGACTCGGCGCACCGACAATTGGCTAGTTTCACAGCGCGTCGGATTCGTAGCAATAGTGGGTTGAGGGGTAGAACTTTCTGTAGTTTTTGCAGTGGGTGTAGGTGTCGAGGTCAACACAGTTGCTTTCGTCGGCTGTTCAGTGATTGCTGGTAAGGCTTGTGGCTGTTTTGTAACAGAGGGAGAACTGACACAGCCTGTTGTCACCGCAATCAGGAGTAACAACATACTGCTTTCCATAATTAGAATTCGCATATCTCTTTTTTGTAGTGAACTACTTACACTGATGCTTTACATATAGTGTAAGTTTCCCATTTCACAAGGGATTGCTTTGTTGGAGGTTTGGTCTTAACATCCCCTTTCTTGGCGAACTTCTCCGTTCTACAAGCTAAGTATTTAACCAAATCAAATATTATCTGTTGCTTCAATCAAAGCACTACGAATTCCTGGTTCACTCATCGAATGCCCAGCATCAGAAACCACTATAAATTCTGCTTCTGGCCAAGCTCGATGTAATTCCCAAGCTGATATCATTGGACAGACTACATCATAGCGTCCCTGAACAATTACAGCCGGAATATGGCGGATACGGTCTACATTTAAGAGTAATTGATCTTCTGTTTCAAGAAAGCCCTTATTCATAAAGTAATGGCATTCAATACGTGCGAAAGCTGAAGCAAATTCGCTCTCGCCAAACTTTTGCATGAGTTCTGGGTCTAAAAAAAGTCTACTGGTACTAGCTTCCCAAATTGACCAAGTACGCGCCGCTGCTAATTGAATTTCTAAATCGGGACTGGTCAAGCGTTTGTAATATGCTGCGATCATATCATCACGTTCTGCGATCGCAATTGGTTCGACATAAGCTTCCCAAGCATCAGGGAAAATATAGCTAGCGCCCTCTTGGTAAAACCATCGCAACTCTTTTTGCCTCAGCATAAAAATACCACGGAGAATTAATGCCGTGCAGCGAGAAGGATGGGTTTGGCTGTAGGCTAATGATAAAGTGCTACCCCAACTACCACCGAAAACCGCCCACTTTTCTATACCTAAATGTTGGCGTAGTTTTTCGATATCACTGACTAAATCCCAAGTGGTGTTTTCTCGTAATTCAGCATGGGGCGTACTTTGACCACAACCACGCTGGTCAAACATCACTATCCGCCATTTTTCTGGGTGGAAATATTGCCGATAAAAAGGTGGACATCCACCACCAGGTCCACCATGCAGCAAAACGATGGGTTGACCTTGGGGGTTTCCTGACTCTTCAAAATGAATGGTATGTAGGTCGGAAACCTGTAAACTACCTTGTCGGTAAGGCTCGATCGCTGGGTAAAGTTCTCGCATTTTAGAAATTTTATCAGTAATGTTGTCATAAACCGCAGAGTCACAGAGAAGCCAGTGCGCCCTTGCGGTTCCGCGACTACGCTCTTAGCGTTCCTGCGGGGTAGCAACTGGCGCAGCGCTGAGAAAAATTAAGATATTTTACGAGTCACCTTGAAAGGGCTACTCCTAAAAATATCTTGATTCGCTCAGGAGCTTTGATTATTCCCAATCCAAAATCCAAATTTATTATGAGAGGTCGCAAGTAAATGCCGTGGTTTGTCAAAATTGAAGAAGGGAAAGTAGATAAACCTACCTTTGACCAATATGTACCTGCCCACAAAGCCTACATCCAGGATTTGATTGCTAAAGGACACAAAGCACGAACAGGCTATTGGGCAGAACAAAGAGGCGGAATGTTGCTGTTTGAGGCAGCCTCTAAGGAGGAAGCAGAAGCAATTGTCGCTGATGACCCGTTGGTAAAACACGGCTGCGTCAACTATCAACTTTACGAATGGCGAATTGTTATGGAATAACACACACTTACTGGTTTTTCATGTTATGCTTTTAGAAGACCTGGATCTATGCGATTGCAACACCCAAATCTTGTCAGAACCGGAAGGTAGCAGCAACACGGGAGGCTTGTAATAGGCGTAGTCTCCGGGTCGCCCTATTTTTAGGAGCGGTCAGCAACAATGGCTGGTTTTGGAGATATTGTTCAAAAAGCTTTTTACCTCGGTGTTGGATTAGCTTCTTACGCAGGTGAGAAAGCAGGGGGGAAATTAGCCCAAGTGCGATCGCAAGTCCAAAAACTGGCAGATGAAATGGTGGCAAAGGGCGAAATGAACACAGAAGAAGCCCGTCGCTTTGTTGAAGAAATGATGAAGCAAGCCCAACAAGCCCAACCATCTGCTGAAACCTCCGAAAAAACACCTCCTTCGGAACCTCGCCGCATTGAAATTTTAGAGGAAGATGAAGAACCAACGGTGAAAGAGGGATCAAGTGATGAGAATGTGGATAAATTGCGTCAAGAAGTGCTAGACCTGCAAAACGAGTTAAAACGATTGCAACGCGATTAATAAAAAGTATTTTTTACTCGATATAACTGGCAATAGTGGCACTTTGACATGGCACTTCATATAGAAACTTGATAAAATACATTGCCTAGTGTGTATTCTAGTGCTTCCACCCAGATAACACAAAGCGTCCTGTTTATAGCCTGCAAAGGTGTCAAGTTTATGGAACAGTGGCAAAAGGATTTAGCAGAAATCGTTGAAACAGTGGCTGATGAAGTAGAGCGTTTCTTCCTGGGAATGAGTGAAATGGTTGACGCTTTTTTTGAGCTAACGGAAGAAATTACTGAGCAAGTCCCTAATATTGTTACTGAAGTCGATCAGTATTTACAGGATTTAGCTGAACCAATGTTGGAGGCTTACTGGGAACTGGAAGACATGGTAGCAGATGTAGATTCAGGTTTTCCTTATTCAGTTGAACCTACAGCTGAAAAAAATCCTGCATGCATTGGTTGTACTCATTACCACGGTCAAGTTTATAGTGGTAATTTGTTAGTTTGTGCCATGCATCCCCACGGTTGTGAAGATGAGAATTGTCCAGACTGGGAGAAGGAAGAGTATTGAGGGGGGAGTAGAAACGCGAAAAATCTTTGTCTGTACAAAATTAATAAAAAAACGTAAAGATAAGTAAAATAACCAATGACAAATGACAACTGACAAATTCCCTGAAATGAAGTATGGTGAACGCGACATTGCGGAAGGTAAATTAATTACCTTTCCAAATCCGCGTGTTGGGAGACGATATGACATTAATATTACTTTGCCGGAATTTACTTGTAAATGTCCGTTTTCTGGCTATCCTGACTTTGCGACAATTTACGTCACATATATACCTGATGAACGGGTAGTAGAATTGAAGGCGCTTAAACTTTACATTAACAGTTACCGCGATCGCTATATTTCCCACGAAGAATCTGCCAACCAAATTTTGGATGATTTTGTGGCTGCTTGCGAGCCGTTAGAAGCCACTGTGAAAGCAGATTTTACGCCTCGTGGCAATGTACATACTGTGGTTGAAGTGCGTCATCATAAGTACCCATCATAAAAACTTTGGGTATTGCTGAATGGGGATATGAATCTGGATGTAGAGACGTTGCAATGCAACATCTCTACAAGGATTCTGAAATTACGCAAAATTATTTTTCATACCGCAATCAGCAACGCAAATTTTGGTTTGTAGTGAAGACAAACATTTTTACTCAGGTTTATTAAGCGGACACGATCTAAACTAAAAACCAATACGGTTCAGTTAAGGCTAAAACTTTGTTATCCAAGTCAATTTTTTAACGAACCGCCAAGGCGCAGAGGACGCAGAGAGAAGAAAGAGAGAGAAAACAATTGCTTAACTGAACTGTATTGAACTAAAACTAGTTATTCTGCAATTCTGTTTGCAGCAGATTTTACTTGAAGTACAACTTTTTTAGATAAAGGAATATATCCGAGTTCCAAACTGGATTTTTGCCCCTCAATCAAAGCCCAATCAATAAATTTTTTTAGCGCTTTACCTTTGACTCGGTTTGGATATTGCTGATAAGTTAAAACCCAGCTATAAGTAACGATGGGATAAGACCGGGAACCTGTAGGATCGTTGATAAAAGCAATCAAGTTATCGGCAGGTAACTTTACTGACTCCAAGGTTTGAGCTACAGATTCTGGTGTCGGCGTAATATAATTACCAAATTTATTTTCCAAAGCAGCCACAGGGAGTTTATTTTGTTTGGCGTAGACGTATTCTACATAGCCAATAGCTCCTGGGATCTGTTGTACTAAGGCAGTAACACCTTCGTTACCCTTTCCACCAATTCCCACTGGCCAAGCGACAGCTTTACCTGCTGCAACTTTGCTGTTCCATTCTGGACTTATAGCACTTAGATGTTGCGTCAACACACTTGTAGTTCCACTACCATCAGTGCGGTGTACAACCTGAATTGGTAAATTGGGCAAATTTACGCCTGGATTAGCTACAGCTATTCTCGGATGATTCCAATTCGTAATTTTTCCGAGAAAGATATCTACATAAACTTGGCGTGATAGCTTTAAACCATTTGGCAGATTGACTGGAGGTGACTGGGGCGCGGACGCGAGGTTGTAAGCTAGCACTATGGAACCAGCAGTCATGGGTAAAGCAATCACTCCCCTTTTTATCTTAGCTGCCTGTTCATTTGTAATTCCCACATCACTAGCTGCAAAGTCTACAGTACCTTCAATAAGCTGTTGCACCCCAGCGCTGCTTCCTATAGCTTGATAGTTAATTTCCACATTGGGATTTTGCTGGTTGTAATCTGAAAGCCAGCGTTCATACAAAGGCGCAGGAAAACTTGCCCCAGCGCCAACAAGAGAAACACGATTGATTTTTTTATTATCGGCAGTGCAAGAAGCGATACTCAACAATATAGCGATTACGGGTAGTAGGCAAACCCGTCGTTTAAATTGAAGTTGAGCAGATATACAAAACTTTAGTTCCAATGCTTAATAATTTTCCAATCTGTAGCTGTGTAGGTGCAATTAATTGTAAAACGAGGAAAATAAATTTGAAATACAAAGGTACGCAAAGTTTTCAATTATGCTATGCGTACCTTTGCATTTAAACTTCAATAGCCGTCTCTTTATCCTCAATTTTTGGCTCTGAACTAAGCCGATCTAAAATTTCTAAAACCTCTTGTTCAAAAGCAACTTGGGCGCGATTAGTTTTGCCACCAACATATAAGAGATCGCCTTTTTGCAATGCCCATATTTGTGAATGAGAAAAGTAACTCATCACCACGCCCAACATTAGTAAACCAAATCCTGAGTAAACAATTGGTATGCCTGGATCGGCTTTAATTTGTAAGCCAGTGCTGCCAATAACATCCAGAATTTTCAACTTCACGCCATTGACTTCGGTTGACATCCCAGCGCGGACAGTATCAACTAATTTACCCTTGGGATCATAAATTAATACCATCCCTTGCAAGTCTTTGGCTAATAAAGAGACACCCTCACTCAAATCAGGTTTAGTAGGAACCCACGTACCCCAAATGCGCCCTTGTCCTTTGGTGTTCAATAGCGCCATTGGTAATTGGAAAATCGGGCTGTTGTTAAATTGGACGCGAACACCTGCAATTCCCCAATCAGTTTGGTAGAAGGTTATGCCTCGATAGCGCAGAGGCTCGTTAACAAAAATCTTCTTATGGTCAACTTCCTCTCCCTGCTTATTTAAAACAGACATATCGGAATAAAATTGATCGATGCCGCCAGATGGAGTGTAGTCAATCCAAAAACGATTGACGCGCACAGACCAATCTTTCGAAACTTGGGCAGCTAAAGGACCAGCATCGACAATATTTGTCACTTGAAATGTATCGCCACTGGCAATAATTTCTTGTGCCATAAACCCAGTCATCGCCCCCCAAATTCCCCCTATTAGAATAGCTACGATACCAATATGAACGATAATTGGGCCAATCCGTCCGACTATTCCTTTGCGAGCGTAGAGGATATTTTCTTTTTCTTGATCTGGAAAAATTTTATAGCGGCGTTTCTGTAATAGTTGGCTGAGAGAATTTAGAGAACCATTATCTAGTTCTGCACTTAAAGCTAATTTTTGAAATTGCCGTGGTTCTTCGTAATATTTCCAGCGCTGGGCGGCTTTTAAAGCTGGTAACTGTCGGGTAAAAGAACAAGCAGTTAAGCTAGTACCAAATAAGATGAGTAATGCTAGAAACCACCAAGTACGATATACATGGTCTAACCCAACTACCTGAATTACCTTCCAAGTTAAGAAACCAAATAAAGCTGGATGTTCTGGGTAGTTAGCCTGATAAAATGCGGGTGACTGACCTTGCTCAATTACAGTACCAGTGGAGCTAAAGATTGCAATCAATAGCAGTAGTGCGATCGCTAGTCGTAAGTTAGTCAGTACGGGCAAAAGCTCTTGCCGTAAGAACTTGCCAGGTATTGCCCACCATTTTAATTCTTTGGACGCTGAATCTTCTAAAGTCATTACGTGTAAAATCTAACAAAGTATTGATATTAAAAACTGCCAAGGGGAATCCGAGAAATTAAGGAAAACACACCGAATCCTACCAACAGCGCCCCGCTAACTGGGTTAATCCAACCAGACCAGCGACGCAATTCTAGTAATTTTTTAATTGAAGCTGTAAAAGTACCCGCCAAAATCAATGGTGCTACATAACCGGCTGTGTAAGAAAGTAGCAAAACAGCACCTAAAATTAAGTCTTGTGTATTCGCAATCCAACCCAGTAAACTGGCTAAAACAGGCGTGCTACAAGGAGATGCAACTAAGCCAAAAGTCAGCCCCAGTAAATAAGAACGCAATCCTATAGGTAAATCTTGCGAAATCCAATTCGTTTCGCCCAAGGATGGAAATTGCAGAGGTAGTGCTTCTAGTAAGTTCAGCCCCATGAGAATGGCAATAATGCTGACGATAATCGGCAAACCAATTCCCACTTGTCCATAGACTTTTCCTACCAAAGCTGCTATTATACCCATCCCTGCTAACGTAGTTGCTAATCCTAAAGCAAACCAAGTTGATTGGGCAGCTGCTTGCAAGCGGTTTTTGGCTTCATAACCACCGATGTAACCAATGGTAATTGGCAGCATAGAAAGCATACAGGGTGTAAGACTCGTGAGCAAGCCGGCTACAAAGATAATACCAACACTGACCACGCTAAGGTGTGCCAGTTGGTTAGAAACGAGGCTGTTGGCAAATTGTTCTAGTTGGTAAATTTGGGTTTGCAGGTTATCAAGCATGGGGAGTTTATGAGCGGGAAATGCTTACTCTGCTTGAATTGTAGCTTATTTTTGTCTGTAGAGTCAGCAGAAGTGATTATCTGAAGCTGATATCATCTAAATTTCATCTGGCCAAAGAAATGTATCTAAAATACAATTAAGCTCGAATTATCTCGGAAGAAGCACGGCTGGAGCATTTAGCATGATGATTGCATTACCCGGATTTAAAATTCTCACTTTGCTAAAAGCAGGGGTAAAAGCAGTCATATACCGTGGAATCAAGGTTAAAGACCAGCGTCCGGTAATTATCAAAGGATTGCGTCCAGAACAGTGTACACCCAATAATATTGAACAACTCAAGCATGAATATGCGATCGCTCAAAGGTTAAATATCGCCGCCGCAGTCCAGGTTTACGCCTTAGAGATGCACCAGGGAATCCCTTATTTGATTATGGAGGATTTTGAGGCGCGATCGCTTGACCAGTTGCTAGACCAATTTCAAGAACCTGTTTCGTTCTTAAAGATTGCTATTGAAATCACCAGCAAACTCGCACAAATTCACACTCATCACATTGTCCACAAAGATATTAAGCCACAAAATATCTTAGTTAACCTGGAAACCAGTCAGGTTAAAATTGCCGATTTTGGAATTGCTACTTTCATTCCATATCAGCAGCAAATAGTTAGTAGTTCCAGTCGTATTGAGGGCAGTTTACCATATCTATCACCTGAGCAAACCGGGCGGATGAATCGGGGAATTGACCATCGTAGCGATTTGTATTCACTGGGAGTCACCTTTTATGAGATGCTCACAGGTCAGCTACCATTTCAAGGCAAAGACCCATTAGAGTGGGTGCATTGTCATATTGCACAATCTCCGCCATCTCCGAAAAAGCTCAACTCTGATATTCCCCAAATGCTCTGTGACATCATCATCAAATTGTTGTCAAAGGTTGCAGAACAGAGATATCAAAGCGCTTTAGGTTTGCAATTTGATCTGGAACGGTGCTTAAAGCAATTGGAGACAACCGGAGAAATTCAATCCTTTGTTTTGGGTGAGCAAGATATCTCAGAGCGCTTTCAAATTCCCCAAAAATTGTATGGGCGAGAACAAGAAATTGCCAAGCTTCTGCAAGCATTTGAGCGAGTTGTTACCCAAGGGAAACCAGAACTTGTGTGCGTCTCTGGGTATGCTGGGGTTGGTAAATCTTCTCTAGTGAAGGAGATTCACAAGCCCATTGTGAGAGAACGCGGGGTTTTTATCTGTGGTAAGTTTGACCAGTACAAACGAGATATACCTTATTCCACTATTGTTCAAGCTTTTCAAACACTCGCTCGACAAATTTTAACGCAGCCTGAAGATCAACTTGCCAATTGGAAAAAGCGAATACAAGCAGCATTAGGAAATAATGGTAAATTAATCGCAGATGTAATTCCAGAAGTTGAATTAATCGTTGGAGAACAGCCACCTATACCAGAGTTAGGGCCTGCCGAATCTCAAAACCGATTCAATTTAGTGTTTCAGAATTTTATCAGTGTCTTTGCTCAAAAAGAGCATCCACTAACTGTTTTTTTAGATGATATGCAGTGGGCAGACAGCGCTACTTTGAATTTAATTCAAAGCGTCATGACTGAATCTAGTATCCAGTATCTCTGCTTCATTTTAGCCTATCGAGATAATGAAGTAGATGTTGTGCATCCCTTTAGTTTGATGATAGGGAAGGTTTGCCAATATGGAGCAAGAATAACTGAAATTCTTCTTACTCCCTTGAATATTGTTTATATAAATCAGTTGATTGCTGATACCTTGCATAGTTCAGCAGAACGAGTAGAACCTCTTGCTCAATTGATTATCCAAAAAACTGATGGTAATCCTTTTTTTGTCACTGAGTTTCTGAAAACATTGCATCAAGAAAATATGTTGAATTTTGATAGTCAACATCATGTTTGGCAATGGAATTTAGCTCAGATTGAAACCCAAGGGATTACAGATAATATTGTCAGTTTGATGCTTGGGCGGATGCAAAAACTGCCATTTGCAACTCAAGAGGTGCTTAAGTTAGCCTCCTGTATTGGTAATCGTTTTAATTTAAAAATTTTAGCGATCGTTGGTGAACAATCTATTGAAGAAACAGCAAACGCACTTGTTGAAGCAATTTTAAGAGGATTAATTATCCCCATAGAGTCAGATGAAACTGTCGATCAAAACTATCGTTTCTATCATGATCGAGTTCAACAAGCTGCATACTCCTTAATTGCTGATGAATCGAAGTCGGCAGTTCACCTGAGAATTGGGCGACTTTTGCTGAAGAATGCTAGTTATGAAAAAGGTAAAGAGCAAATCTTTGATTTAGTCAATCAACTCAATTTCGCTGTGGATCTAATTATTGAACAGGCAGAAAAAGATGAATTGATTCGGTTGAATTTAATTGCTGCTAAGAAGGCAAAAGCCTCTACAGCCTACACTCCTGCTAAAAAGTTTTTTAGCGTTGCCATAAATCTTTTAGCTGAAAATGCCTGGATTGAACAATATGAACAAACATTTACGCTATTCAGAGAACTAGCTGAGTGTGAATTCTTAACGGGAAATTTAGGACAAGCGCAAGAGTTATTTGAAATACTATTCAGTAAAGCAGCATCCTATATGGATAAATCTAATATTTATATGCTGCAAATCCGACTCTATCAAGTTGCAGGAAGGTATGAAGAAGCGCTGATATTGGGATTAGAAGCTTTAAAACTTTTTGGGGTGACATTCCCTGATACTAATGAGGAAGTGCAGGCTGCGATCGCAATTGAAAGAAAACAAATATTAACTAATCTAGGTAATAGACAAGTCTCTGATTTAATTAATTCTATAGTAATCCAAGATCCAAATATTAAAACAGTCATTAGTCTGTTGACGACTTTGGGGCCACCTACTTATCTTGGTAGACCTCATCTCTTTCCCTTAGTCGTACTTAAGGCAGTTAACTACTCACTCAAATTTGGGAATACGGAAGATTCCTGTTTTGCCTACAGCATGTATGCCATGTTATTGGTTTCCATCTTCCATGATATTCCTACAGGGTACGCATTTTCTAAGATGACAATTCAATTGAATGAAAAGTTTCACGACTTGAAACTTAGAGGAGTTGTTCTGCACATTCATGGAAGTCATATTAACGTTTGGTGTAACCACATTGCTACCGATATTCCATTTTTAGAGCAGGGATTTATCGGTTGTGTGGAAGCTGGTGATGTGACGATGGCAAACTACAACGGTTATCAAGGCTCGTGGCAAATTATCCAGTTAGGTTTTCCACTTGCAGAAACATATAAATCGCTAGAAAAATATACTGCATTCGCCCGTCAGTCTAAACATGAGACTGTCTACCAGACAATCAAACTACAGCAAATGCTACTGATGAATCTGCGCGGATTGACTCACCACAATCTGACTCTCAGTAATGATGAATTTAATGAGTCATCCGCTTTATCTATCATTACAGATGCAGATTTTATTAGTGGAATTATTTTTTATAATATTATTAAATTAATTATATTTTTTACTTATGGGAAATATACAGATGCATTTAATTATGCCTTAGTATTGTCTAATTTCCCAGTAAAGACACTAGCATCACTAATTGAAACAGATTACATTTTATATTACTCATTGACTCTAACGGCTCTTTATCCTACAGTATCCTGTCAAAAGCAAGAACAGTTTTTACAATCCCTAGAATCCCATCAAAAGCAATTGCAATACTGGGCTAACCACTGCCCTGAAAACTTCTTACACAAGTCTCAATTAGTAGCGGCTGAAATAGCTCGAATTCAAGGTCGAGACTTGGAAGCAATGCGCTTGTACGATCAATCAATTGCTTCAGCCCGTGAACAGGGATTTGTACAACATGAAGCTTTGGCTAATGAGCTAGGCGCTAAGTTTTACTTTGAGCGAAAGTTTGAACTAATTGCCAAAACTTACTTACAAGAAGCTAAAAATACATATCTGCGCTGGGAGGCATCTGCTAAAGTTAAGCACCTCGAAGAGTCCTATCCTCAACTATTGCCACGACAACAGCTTGTCTCTAACGGAACGTTTTTCAGCACAGGTGAGCATTTGGACTTTTTATCAATAGTTAAAGCCTCTCAAACCATATCTAGTGAAATTGTGCTTTCGCGGTTGTTGAAGACATTAATGCAGATTGTCATCGAGCAAGCAGGAGCAGAAATCGGTTATTTATTGCTTGAACACGAGCAAAATTTGGTAATTGAAGTAGAAGCTAAAGTTAATCCTCAAGCTGAAAAACTCAATGTTTCTCGACCTGTATTTCAAGGTGAAATTTCACAATTAATTCCGCAATCAATGCTGAATTATGTTCAACGAACTCAAGAAACAGTGATTTTGCAAAATGCCACTGAGCAAAATCTGTTTTCGGGGGACGAGTATGTAATCCACAAGCAACCTAAATCCGTACTTTGTTTACCGATCGCACGTCAGTCGAAATTACTTGGTATTTTGTATCTAGAAAATAATCTCATCCCCAGTGCTTTTACACAGGAAAAACTTTCCGTACTGGAGATTTTGACATTTCAAATTGCTATTTCTCTAGAAAATGCTCGTCTTTATCAAGGTTTAGAGAACAGCCAAGAAAAACTAAACTTGGCATTGAAATCTGGCAAAATCGGCGTTTGGAGTTGGGATATTGCCAAAAATTTGTTTGACTGGGATGAGCAGGTTTATCAACTATTTGGGTTAACACCTGAAGTCTTTGTTGGCACTTCTGAAGCAATTTTAACTCGTCTACATCCAGATGATAGTCCATTGCTAGCTCAATCGTTGAGTCGAGCCATTAACGAAGGTGTGGAGCATGATTTAGAATATCGAATTATTCGAGATGATGGCAGTATTCGCTACCTAGCCTGCCGGGGAAAAGCCTTTTTCAACGAAGCAGGTAAAGCCACACACATGAGTGGTGTGGTGCTTGATATCACAGATCGCAAACAAGCTGAAGCCGAACGTATCCAACTAATTCAAGAGCAAACCGCGCGACAGGAAGCAGAAGCCGATCAGCAACGAGCGGCATTTTTAGCTCAAGTCAGTGCAACCCTCGCTTCTTCCCTCGATTACGAAAGCACGCTAGCAAGTGTGGCAAACTTAGTTGTGCCTTACTTCGCCGATTGGTGCAGCGTTGATCTGCTGCAAGACAACCAATCAATCAATCGGGTAGCAGTTGCTCACCGAGATCCAGAGAAAGTTAAACTCGGTTGGCAACTTCATCAGCGTTATCCCAGAAAGTTGGATGAACCGGGAGGTGTGCCTAAAGTACTGCGTACAGGAATTGCTGAAATGGTAACTGAAATTCCAGATGCACTGCTAGTAGCAGGTATTCCAGATGCAGAACATCTAAGGATTGTGCGTGAAATTGGTTTAAAGTCCTGTATAATGCTGCCCTTGATGGCACGTGAAAGAATTTTTGGTGCAATTTCCTTTTTTACAGCGGAATCAGAACGTCGTTACAGCACGGCTGACTTGTCACTAGCTGAAGATGTTG
Source organism: Nostoc sp. LEGE 12450 (assembly GCF_015206895.1). Taxonomy (GTDB): domain Bacteria; phylum Cyanobacteriota; class Cyanobacteriia; order Cyanobacteriales; family Nostocaceae; genus Nostoc. The sequence goes on from NZ_JADEXU010000092.1 coordinate 19,733, forward strand.
CCCATCGAGCGGCGATCGCTATCGATAATGCCCGCCTTTACCAAGAAGCACAGCAAGCACAAAAAACCGCAGAGCGAGCCTTAGAGCGCATTGCCCGTCTCCAATCCATCACAGCTGCCCTTTCAGAATCGCTGACACCAGCCCAAGTATCTGAAGTTATTGTAGAGCAAAGTATGGCTGGTTTAAGAGCCAGTTCAGCTCTCGTCGCCTTACTGAATGAAAACAAGACTGAACTAGAAATTGTGCGTACAGTTGGCTATAACCAAGATTTAGTGGACGCTTGGCGGCATTTTCCTATTGATTCACCTTCCCCTTTAGCCGAAGCTGTGCGGACTGGAAAACCTGCTTGGGCGGAATCGAAACAAGGTAGAATAGCTCGTTACCCTCATCTAGCTGAAGCTTACGCCCAATATGACATTGATGCCTGGATTTCTATTCCATTGATGGTAGAGGGTTCGGCAGTTGGAGGTATAACTTTAGGATTTATTCAACTTCAAGAACTTAGTGAAGAAGATCAAGCGTTTATGTTGGCTGTTGCTCAACAATGCGCCCAAGCGATCGCTCGCGCCCACCTTTACGAAGCTGAACTGACGGCGCGGAATGCTGCTGAATCAGCAAACCGCATCAAAGATGAATTTTTAGCTGTGTTATCCCATGAACTGAGAACCCCGCTTAACCCCATTCTGGGTTGGACAAAGCTGATGCGGAGTCGCAAACTTGACCAAGCAACAAGCGATCGCGCCCTCGAAACCATTGAGCGCAATGCCAAATTACAAACCCAATTAATTGAAGATTTGCTTGATGTCTCCCGCATCCTTCAGGGTAAACTTAACCTCAACTTCGGCCCCATTAATTTGGTATCAGTCATTGAAGCTGCGATCGAGACAGTGCGTTTATCAGCACAGGCTAAGTCCATCGAGATTCAGACAATTTTTGAATTTGGTGTCGGCTCAGTTTTAGGTGATGCCAATCGATTGCAACAAGTCATTTGGAATATCCTTTCCAATGCCATTAAGTTTACTCCTAGTGAGGGACAGGTAAAAATTAAATTAGAGCAGGTTGGCTCACAGGTACAAATCTGCGTAACTGACACAGGGAAAGGGATTGCATCTGAGTTCTTACCTTATGTCTTTGATTATTTCCGTCAAGCAGATGGAGCCACAACCCGACAATTCGGTGGTTTAGGTTTAGGACTAGCGATCGTCCGGCATCTTGTAGAACTTCATGGGGGAACTGTGCAAGCAGAAAGCCTGGGTGAAGAACAAGGAGCAACTTTCACTGTTAGACTTCCATGTTTACAGAATGAAAGTAAAGGAATTAAAGATAAAATAAATACCTCCTCACTGCTGCCAGATCAGTCCTTACCCTTATTTGGCTTAGAGATTCTAGTAGTGGATGATGACGCAGATATGCGAGAATTTTTACCTTTCATGCTGGAGCAATATGGGGCAACTGTGACATCTGTAGCCTCAGCCATTGCAGCTTTGACTGCACTGAGTCAATCCCAGCCAAATTTGATTATTAGCGATATTGGGATGCCAGAAATGGATGGTTACATGTTGATGCGACAGATTAGGAGTCTAGAACCAGAGCAAGGTGGGACAATTCCCGCGATCGCTTTAACTGCCTATGCTGGAGAGATGGATTATCAGCAAGCGATCGCTGTCGGATTTCAACAGCATATTTCCAAACCTGTAGATCCAGAAGAATTGGTAAAGGCGATCGGATCGTTAATTAAAAGTTTGTAGTCAGCGGCTCTAGTACAGTACAGCGTAAATAAACCACCTATTCTAAATCAATAAAATTCTTACGCTGTATTCATTTTAACTTTTGACTTTTGACTTCCGCCTTGCGTACTAGCCCTACTTTGTTTGCGTAGCATCTCGGAGAGAGGTCTGGATCTGCTCACTAAGAGATACGGTTAGCATTGTTTTATCGGTTAAATCAGAGGGGTCTGACCCTCTATTTCGCATCTGTATCCGTCATTGGGAAAGGGTTTTGTTCAAATATGGCTGTTAGTAATCAATTTCCACCCTTATTCACAGGATGACGCTAGCTAAACAAGCGATTAAACTATGGATAATATCAAGGCATTGTTGTTTTTAGCACAACTTACATAAATTTCATCTCATTCTTAAATCTAAAATCTCATCCTGCTATATAAAATACCAGTTATGTCAGTGTATCAAGGAAGTTATGGGGAAACCACCGATTTGATTATTGGTGTTCACAACCAAGAAAACCTCGAATTACAAACAAATTCTGCTCCTGTGGGCGCTCTTGCCACAAGGAAAGGAAATTTTTCTACGTTTCTTGCTCCCCTGACTCAAGATACTTTTAAGCAGGTCGTTCAGGATGTCGAGCAAAAATTACAGATTGTTCATCAAACCCTATCAATGCTGGATTCTCAGGGGTTTGAAACTCTTCTGCAAGAAATGTTGCATTCGATTACCTTAAAAACCGGGGAATTACTGGGGGCAGACCGAACAACGATATTTTTATTGGATGAAGAAAAACAAGAACTTTGGTCGATTTTAGCTGAGGGGGAAGGCGATCGCTCTTTAGAAATTCGTATCCCCGCCGATAAAGGAATTGCTGGTGAAGTCGCTACTTTCAAACAAGTTATCAATATTCCCTTTGATTTTTATAACGATCCGCGATCGCATTTTGCCCAAGAACAAGAAAAAAGAACTGGCTACCGCACTTACACCATGTTGGCTTTGCCACTGTTAAATGAACATGGGCAGTTAGTTGCAGTAGTACAATTACTGAATAAATTAAAATCTGGGAATAATCACGCCGCTCCCCTTGCAGAGCGCGTTGATACCAAAGGTTTTCTCTCTGCTGACGAACAATTATTTCAAGAATTTGCCCCTTCGATTCGCCTGATTTTAGAATCCTCGCGCTCTTTTTATGTCGCCACCCAAAAACAAAGAGCAGTGGCGGCGCTCATGAAGGCCATCAAGTCCCTCTCTCAAAGCAGCCTCGACTTAGAGGACACCCTGAAGCGGGTAATGGATGAAGCCAAGGAACTGATGAATGCTGATCGCAGTACACTATGGTTAATAGACCACGATCGCCATGAATTGTGGACGAAAATCACTCAGGATGATGGTTCAACTAAAGAGTTGCGAGTCCCCGTAGGTAAAGGCTTTGCTGGTATAGTAGCGGCTTCTGGCAAAAAACTGAATATTGCCTTTGATTTGTACCACCATCCTGACTCTGATACAGCTAAACTACTCGACCAGCAAAATGGCTATCGCACTTGTAGCTTACTTTGTATGCCAGTATTCAACGCCGATCAACAACTGATTGGTGTTACCCAACTCGTAAATAAAAAGAAAACTGGTGATTTTCCCGCTTATAATCCAGCTGATTGGCCCAAAGCTCCCGACTGCTTCCAAGCTAGCTTTGACCGCAACGATGAAGAATTCATGGAAGCTTTTAATATTCAAGCCGGAGTTGCGCTGCAAAATGCCCAGTTGTTTGCCACAGTCAAGCAACAAGAACAAATGCAACGAGATATTCTGCGTAGTCTTTCCAATGGAGTGGTTTCCACTGATAAAACTGGCTTAATTATCGCCGCTAATGAAAGCGCCCAACGTTTGCTAGGACTGGGAATAGATGACCGTTTAGAAGGTAAATTAGTTAATGATGTCATTGGCATCAAAGAAGGCGACTTTAGCAAGTGGTATCAAGATGCTTTACATGCAGTTGACTTAAAAGGTCGCCAGCAATATTACCCTGATCGTACACTCATAACAACTGGTACAGAACAGCACAGTATTAATTTATCCATTAACACAATTGCCGATGCTAGCGACAACGAGCAAGTCCGGGGGGCGCTGGTGGTGATGGAAGATATCAGTGATGAAAAGCGGCTCAAGAGTACGATGTACCGCTACATGACCCAGGAATTAGCCGAAGAACTGCTGAAATTAGATGATGCTAAACTAGGAGGCGATCGCAAAGAAGTTTCGATTTTATTTTCTGATATTCGCGGCTACACCACTTTAACGGAAAACTTAGAAGCAGAAGAAGTGGTAAGTATGCTCAATGAATATTTTGAATCAATGGTGGAGGCAGTCTTTAAACATAAAGGCACGCTTGACAAATACATCGGCGATGCGATTATGGCTGTGTTTGGTTCTCCTCTTGCATTAGAAGAACACGCTTGGATGGCAGTGCAAACATCCTTAGAAATGCGCGTTCGTCTGCACGAATTTAATCAACGTCGCTATGTAGATGATAAGCCCAGAATTAAAATCGGCATTGGTATCAACTCAGATACTGTAATTAGTGGGAATATTGGCTCTAGTAAACGGATGGAATTTACCGCCATTGGTGATGGTGTTAATCTTGGCTCTCGATTAGAAAGTGTCAGCAAACAATATGGTTGCGACATTATTATTAGCCATAACACTTTTAAACCCTGCCAAGATAATATTTGGGCTAGGGAACTAGATTACATTCGTGTCAAAGGCAGAAACGAGCCAGTAGCCATCTATGAATTACTCGGTTTGCGTTCCAACCCGATTGAAAGCGAAAAATTGCAAGTCATTGAGCATTATCACAAAGGACGCGAGTATTATCTCAAACGCGATTTTAACCGTGCTAGGGCTGAATTTGCCCTGGTTTTAGCAGCAGACAACCAAGATAAAGCTGCTATGTTGCATCTTTTACGTTGTCAGCATTGGTTACAATCACCTCCAACAGAGTCAGATTGGGATGAAGGTGTCTGGACATTTCAAGAGAAATAAGTGACTTTGCTAAATCGAACCAGTAATTATCATCTTTCTTGAGTTTTCAGCCAGAGGCTGAAAGCTCAAGAAAAATTGAGTATTTATTAAAAAGCAAAATCTATTTAAATTATTTTTTAAAATATCTTAATATTTCTCAATTAAGTTTAAAAAATCTTGGGGTTGGATTAAGAATCAATTAAGATAAGTCGCTTTGTAAAGGTTAGTTGATATTCCTTGTCAAACTGCTGGTGAAGTTAGAAACTAAGAAATACAACACACGCAATTATTTTATGACTGCTATTTCTAGCCTTGAATTCAAACGACCAATTTGGCAAACCACTATTATATTGACTTTGGGCTTTTGGCTCAGTGCTAGTTTAGTTTTAGACTGGGTAATTATGCCTAGCCTTTATCTTTCTGGCATGATGAGCCAAGCTGGTTTTACAACAGCAGGCTATACGATTTTTTGGAACTTCAATCGGATGGAATTATTGTCTGCTGCTGTAGTACTGACAGGGGCATTAGCTTTGGGTAAAACCCAATATCACTGGCGTATTGGCAGTATTATTTTATCTGGACTGCTGCTAACTATAGCTGTGCTTGACACTTATTTCTTAACTCCGCAAATGTGCGCCGTAGGAGTTCAGCTAAACCTATTTGAAGCAGCTGCTGCTATTCCATCGACAATGAATTTACTACACGGTAGTTATTGGGTACTGGAAGTAGTTAAGTTGGTGGCTGGTGGCACACTTTTAAGCTGGTGCTGGCGGGAGCAAGTTTAAGTAGATGGAGAATTATAGCGGTGAGAATATCTATTTATAAATCTCACACCAAAGACGCAAAGAAATTCTTTGCGTCTTTTTGCTACATATACTTTATGGGTTAATGAATGCAATATTTACGATGGGCTACGCCTACGAGGGCAATTTTATATTTATATTGGTGACTTTTAAAGCTTGAGATTCTTCGGTTAAATTGCTATTATGAAATGATTCAGTTATCTATTAAGTGTAATTAAATAAGCAGGCAAAATTATCTTTTACTGTACATTTTTCCCCTTCCCGGATATTAGAGCAAAAAAATACTGAAAGATAATATTAATTAGTTTTCATGGTTACTTTACTGATTTATCATGAAGTTTAGATATTTCTTCTAACTTTTTTTGAAAATTATAGTAATCTAAATTTTAGTGAGTACATTACTTCTTATCTACCATCTAGCTGAACATAGCTATTTTGCAGGTATGTACTACCAATCAAGAATTTCGTTGTAAGTTCTTGAATTTGTCACTTCAAATTGTGCCAGGTGAATATTTCGCCCCAAACAAAATTAGAACCCATTTCCAGTACTTATGAAGAGATTCCCTTCTGCTGGTTTGGTCGCCTGTGCATCTCACCACACATCATTATGGCAGCAATTGTCAGCTAACTCATCCTTGGTCGGAGGTTTCCCATTCTTGTTGTGCAATTGATAGTTTTGCCCAATCCCAACACTAAGAGTTGCTCTACAAGCTCAAGACCTAAGTAAGACATTGGGTTTTCTAGATACTTAGTTTTAAATAATACTCTTTTTCTTGAAGAGTTTCCCTCAAGAATAAACTTTTAGCAAAAGTACCTGAAAACTTTAGTTATGGCAACCAAAACATTGCTATTAAATCCATAAAAGCCTTGATAGAGGAGCTTTTTCGTCTACAGCACTGGAGATTTTGATTGTTCCAGACTTAAGTATGAGAGGCAAAAAAAACTTTTCTAAGAGAACTAAAGTATCTGCAATTTTAGGCTACTAGATACGGATAACAATGATACTTTTGTGACTGATGGGCGAGAGCCAATAGTCTATCTGTTGCACTTGAGTTACTGTTAGATTGGCTAGATTAGCAAAAGATACAGAAAACCAATCTAGTTTTTGAAATACTATATCCTGGCAACCAGTCAGGCCATTTTGCTATTGGGCAATAATATGGATTGGTTTAGTTGTAATTCGTGCTTTCTAGCTTAACAGAGATTGGTTAATTAAGAGTTAGGGGGTGTGGAATCTCTGTACTAACTCAAATGTGACCGTTATATTTATCTGATAGTGCTTCCAACCAAGTCGCAGTGAATTCCGAAAAGGTAATTCACTAATTTCGCCTGCAATGTTAATTTTATTCCAGAGCTATCCCAATGATGACACTTCCGATTAATAGATACAGATTTTTTCAAAAGCTCCAGCCTTTATCTTTGTTGAAAAAAATCACTGGTAAGTCTGTTACTGGTTGTTTACAGGTGTTTAGCAGATCGGGCTCTTGGTCAATATATGTAGATGAAGGTAAACTAATTTATGCCTGCTACTCAGAGAAAATGTTTGAGCCACTTTACAGAAATTTGCAACGCTTGAGTCAGCAAATTTCTACTCTCCCCCGTGAAATTCACGAACAGTTACGGGCGATATTTGAAACTGGGATTGAAAATCAGGCAATACCGAACCCAGATTATTTGGCTATTTGCTGGTTAGTTAATCAGAAATATATCAGTCCCTTTCAAGCGGCGATGCTGATAGAGCAGTTGGCGCTAGAAGTTCTGGAGTCATTTCTGAACTTAGAAGAGGGGAGTTATGAATTTATTCCTGAAAGCTTTCTAGATGACATGCCAAAGTTTTGTCATCTGAATCTCCGCTTACTGGTTGAACGATGTCAAACGCCCCAAAACGTTGGCAAAGCCTCTCGTAGTGAAGCACCAAATCATCAGACTTCACCGACTTCTCAATCACAACGTTTAGAATTGTTCAAAATCAATGAGCTAAAATCTAAGAGCAAAAGTACACCAAACTCTTTTAGAACAAACGGCTATAGACCACCAATCTACTCTCTTAATAGTAGTGAACATAGGGGTCAGCGAATTACCGAACCTCCTGTTGACAAAAAAATTTACACAATCTTTTGTATTGATGATAGTCCTACGGTATTGAATACTATTCAAAGTTATTTAGATGAGCAAACATTTTGTGTTGTAGGAGTCACCGATTCTTTAAAAGCTTTAATGCAGATTGTTCGCACAAAACCCGACATCATTTTGTTGGATATTTCGATGCCAAATTTAGACGGATATGAACTCTGCTCTTTGCTGCGTAAACATTCACATTTTAAAAATACACCTGTAATTATCGTGTCAGAAAAAGTAGGATTTATAGATAGAGCTAAAGCTAAGATGGTCAAAGCATCAGGCTATTTAACTAAGCCTTTTACACAAGGAGATTTACTAAAAGTAATCTTTAAACATATTATTTAATTTTCTAATATAATAAATAACTGCACTTAATCAATTTTTTTAGATTCAAGGTTAAGTATTATTGGGATGGCTAGTGTTCAAGTTGTAGAAGATTGTCTGACTTTAATTGAAATTAATAATTATTTAAACTATAAGAATTACCACTTTATTAAGATGATAAGTACTAAACAAGCTATATAAATTAATTTTCATGAGTGGGAAATCACTCAATACGAATATTTTCTGGTAGAGTTGAGACTTTAGTAGGTCTGAGTAATTAGTATAGAACTCATATTTAATTTTTGAAAAAACTCCGTACAACTCAAAAAGCCTTCTTTCCCATTGCCTATTGCCTTTTGCCTTCCCACGCAGTAAGTTAAAAATCAAAGCTCCTATATCTCCCTCAGTATTTCTAAAAGCGATCGCTCCAAAACTTCGCTGACAACTTTATTACCTTGCAAATTGAGGTGAATGTGATCGTGATACAAACCTTGCGGGTTGTTCGTTGAATTGAATATCGGTAAAAAGTCTACATAGTTAATTTGCTGGGCTTTAGTAAAATCGCTCAAACGTTGCCGGGCTTTAATTTCGTAATCGCGGGGGCCTGGTTCAGCAATTTCTCGCAGTAAGGGAGTCATAACTAGTAAAAATTGGCTGTTGCTTTGGCGAGTCAGGGCTTGAATTTTGCCGATCGCTTCCAAATTAATCCCCACGCGATCGCCTGCTTCATTTTGCACCGCTTTCATTTCAGGAATTGGCTTCTGCTTAACGATATAACGTTGCCACACTTCCGCTAATGCTAAAGGAGGCTTACTATCGGGATAGTTGCGATCGCGTCCTACCGGTAAAGAAGTGGGAGGAGTAGCAAACAAATCATCGGTATTAATTAATAACACTACCGCTTGCGCGTTGAAATTGCTAAACTTCTCTAAATAGGCTAACTCGTTCCTTGGCCCCCAAGAGTTAGCTGAAGCATTCAGCACTTCCACTTCCTGATAATTACGATGAGTGGATGATGCTAAAGAACGCATCATTATCGCCGATATTGTATTAGTCTGATCTGTCCACCAACCACCATTAGCAATAGAATCCCCTAACAGTAAAACTCGCAGCGTAGAAGGTGCAGGTGTTTTATTTATCGCACTACCTCGCATAGAATACTCATTAATTTCAATGCGATTACCAAAACGACGAGTACGCTGGTTAGGAGCCAATAAATAGCCAATCTGCTCATCACCAATGTAAATTAGGGGATTACCAAAGCCAAAGAGCGATCGCAGTCCGATCTCGACTATCACAAACAATCCTAGAACCACCGCCAAAATTACGATCAGCGCCACTTTCACTTACCCACACCCTTTAATACCGTGTTGCTTCTCAACGATACTAACTGACACATTCGGCATTGGAAAGAGGTACACGGGCGAGGTATAGAAGGAAAAACTTTCTTTGCTCCCCTGATTTCATCCATTCTCCTAGCATCTGTATTAAGGGGATTAATATGTATTGGAATCTGTTTATAAGCTTTAAAAACAGCAATTACATGGCTATTAACTGTTTATCTAATAGTTTGTCAAACTTTGTCTACTTTTGTGTAAGAGTATAGCAGTGTTTTCTAGTGATATAATTTTATATTACTAGTATTACTATGACTACAATTTTTATCATTTTATCAATTAATTAATTTCGCAAATTTTTTTTCGGGGGTAAGGTAGGATGATCAAAATAGCCACACGTAAATATTTAGGCAAACAAAATGTCTATGACATTGGAGTTGAGCGTGACCATAATTTTGCACTCAAAAATGGCTTCATAGCTTCTAATTGTTTCAATAAATCCCATTCGACCGCCTATGGTTATGTAACTTATCAGACAGCATATTTAAAAGCTAATTACCCATTGGAATATATGGCAGCCCTGTTAACTGCTAACAGTGGCGATACTGATAAGGTACAGAGATATATTACTAACTGTACAAATATGGGTATTTCCATAGATCCGCCAGATATTAATCGTTCTGGTGTTGATTTTACACCGACATTGGGAAAGATTCTGTTTGGCTTTTCGGCGGTGCGTAATGTGGGACAGAATGCGATCGCCTGTATTTTAGAGGCGAGAAATGAGACAGGAGAGTTTAAATCTCTCGCTGATTTTTGCGATCGTGTGGATTTACGTGCTGTTAATCGTCGGACTCTGGAATCGCTGATTTACTGTGGAGCCTTTGACAAAATTGAATCCAACCGCCAACAGTTAATTAACGACTCAGAATTAGTGTATGATTGGGCACAATCTCGCGCCAAAGACAGAGCCAGTGGACAAGGGAATCTCTTTGACTTATTAGGCGATGGATTTTCTTCTACTCAGAATAAAAGAGCAAATAATGCCTTTGAAACTGCTCCTAAATCTAAACCTGTGACCGATTTACCCCCACAGAAAAAGTTGCAGATGGAGAAAGAATTATTAGGTTTTTATGTATCAGATCATCCACTGAAATCCTTACGGCAAATAGCACCACTTTTAACTCCAATTAACCTTTCGCAATTAGGAGAGCAAAGGGAAGACACAAGGCTTTGTGCAGTTGTGATGTTAAATAACGTCAAAAAAGTGGTGACAAAGAAAGGCGATCAGATGGCCATTTTGCAAATAGAAGACCTAACCACACAATCAGAAGCTGTAGTTTTTCCTAAAACTTATGAACGCATTAGTTCCTTACTTCAAGTTGACACAAGATTGATTATTTGGGGAAAAGTAGACCGACGCGACGAGCAAACTCAATTTATTGTTGAAGATGCAGAACCAGTGGAAACAGTACAAATGGTAATGGTGGAGTTAAACCCCCAGCAAGCAGGTGATATGGAAAAACTACATCTCTTGAAAACAATTTTGCAAGAACATTCAGTAGACAAAGAAAAGGCAAAAATGCCAGTGATTGGAATTATCCAAACTGAAAATTCTCGGAAACTTGTTCGCTTGGGTTGGCAATTTTCCGTACAAGATTCAAGAATAACCGTCCAAGCTTTGCAAAATGCTAGTTTTCCTGCTCATATCAAATCACTCACTGGTAGCTAATACCAGAAGTGAAAAATCTACTAATACTCAAAAGCATCTGAAAAATTAGTTTTATAAACTGTCAACAGTAAATTGCCTTAAGTATTCAGGGTTAAAAGCGTTTTTTTAGTTACTTATGCGGATGATAATTTCCTTGAGGGAGTGGTATCTTTTTATGCTAATACCCTTAAGGCTGCGACCGGGGGAAGGAGTTAAAACTTGATGAACGTAAACGAGCTACATAAATTTGTTTCATACTGTAAAAGGATTCAACCCCAAACTCACGAGGACATTCAAAAGTTTTTTGAAGGAGTGATCTTATTTCCTTATGATAAGGAACTTCTACTGCAAGCTTATTTATTTCTGAATATTAAAGAATTGTTTCCCTCATGCGCTGAATTGCTGTTATTTGAAAAATCTCCAATTTCAGATTATACAGATTTAGGAAAGTGTGATTTTGTCTACCTGACTTTTAAAGGTAGCCTGTATTTAATTGAAACTAAGTTTATTGATACGGAAGCAACAGGAGCTACAGAAAGAAAAAGAAGAAATAAACACAGAAATAAGGTATTTGAGCAAGTTATTACTTTAAAAGGCCGATTTAGTGAATATTGGAATATGAGGCTAGAACAATTAGAGTGTGGGGTTTTCACAACAGATCCAGAAGTTGCTTGGCGAGGAAATGGTGTGAACGTCACATCTAAATCAATATCTATAGATCAGCTCGAAAAATGGCGAAGAAGTTATCACACTAGTGAAAGATTTTTATCTCATCAAGATGCGCCAAAATTTGAGGGTAAGGTTAATTTGAAAAGTTAAGCTTTGACTGAATAGGCAAGATGTGAAGCAAGAATCCTATTGAATTTTAGCCATAGAAGTGTTAAATCGCATAAGCTAAGTAGTCAGACAGAATTAATTCACCAATCTCATTGCAAAGAGAAGCGAAGGCTCACAATGACTATAAATATTTTTGTCCGACTACTTATCGATTAAATTTGCCAGATAGCTAAGAGCAATTTCACCTTTGTCAAATCATCAGCAACCATAGCCCGGAAAACGTGTCAGATTACTTGAATAAGTACCAAAAGTCTGACAGGAAAACCATACTAATGAGAATTTGGGCTGCTACTGCTGTGCTAGCTTCGTCTTGGCTAATATCTGGGATTATATGTTCTGAGCCAATCAACGCTACTTCTGTTGTGGTAGAAAATGCCATATCATCCCCTGCGCCAACAAATACAAAACAGATTACTGTTAGCAAAGCTGAGTTTGGGCTGAAGAGAGTTGACTCCAAAGGTAACGTTACCATTTTTCAGACAACAAGAGTGCCACTTCAGCAGGGAAACGCCTACGGATGGCGGATTAAACTCAAAGACTACCAAGGTGAAGTAAAATGGCGCGAAGTGTTGCGTTTACCAAAACCTCCAGAAACTTGGGGAACAGATCGCGGTGAAGACTTCTCAATGTCACCAGACGGGATGACATCTGTGACACGGCGTACACAGTCGGCTCCAGAGGGTGTAATTGAGAATTTTTGGACGATTACTCCTGGCGATCCGGTTGGTAAGCATAGGATAGAAGTCTATATTGATGACCGTTTGATCGGTACTTTCGAGTTTGAAATTATCCCAGTGAAGTAGATATAAAACTAATTCCCTCCTTAAAAAGGAGGGATAGGAAGCAATACGGTTCAGTTAACGTCAAAACTCTTCAACTGCGCTACTACAATTTTTCTTAACTGAACCGTATTGGAATAGGAAGTCAAGCCTTAACCCAAGGGTATTGGAATAACCTGAGTTCGGGTTAAAGATAAGGAGGTAAAAGCCACTCCAGTTGAAGGCTAGGTTTCTTAGGTTGATGACAATAAGCGATTAATCCGCAAAGAACGTTAACGCAAAAATTAACGGGACTGCGGTG